>NZ_VWXC01000008.1:0-235628 GCF_011752685.1 Candidatus Pantoea communis | reverse complement strand
GAGTATAACGACGGCGCTTTTGCTCGCCAGTGATCACTTCGATTCTTTGCACAGGACACTCCTTAAACATAGCTCTATGCGTATGTCTTACTGGTGAAGTGTCCGGTTTAAACGGGGGCTATTACAGTCTGCTAAAGTCTGAACCGGGCTTTGTGCCGATTTTTTTACGCCCCTTTTCCTGACTGGCTTTCCTGCTCACGACTGCATGTCTATGCTGCATGAAAACGCATGAGTCTAAGGCACTCAAGAACGGCTCATCAGCCCAGCCGTAGCGCGGCATAACCCCTTCATTCTTGTGCATGAAAACTACTCAATAAAGCGGGCAGGCGTGGCGGGGATACGAGAGCGCGCAATGGGTAAAGAGTAAGACCTAATTAGGACTCAGGAGTAAGTTAGCATTTCATTACGGCTTAACGATACTGAGATATTGTGAGGGAAATAGGGGGACCTTTCTATTCTTATTGAGAATTTTCAATAGATTGAAAATTAATATATATCTTATTTGTGCTCAAGAAGTGGTTATGACCTTCATGAAAAATAAAGAAAAAACATAACTTACCACAAAAAAATCCGCATCAAATAAATATTTAAGACATAAAAAAAGAGGCGCAACCTGCACCTCTCAATAGGATTATAGAATATCGTGCATTAATTCAAAGTGGTTTTTTATTGTCATCTTTTTGATATAAGCTAAATTAGTCCTCTCGCCTGGCGTTCTATAAATAGAAATCAACTCTTGACAAGCGGTTGACCAGTTTAAGATATCAGGTCTTTGAGTAGTGACGAAAGCTTCTAATTTCTCTAATGCTTCATCTATCAAAATAGCGACGTCTTCAGCTACGACTCTAGGGTCTGACAAAAAATGATGAACTAAAATTTCGGTCTTTTCAACATTCTCATAAGTCAGATGTATTACAGCGGTGATGGCCTGGCCTCCACCTTCTGCAAAATGGTCGCCAACTATTGAAAAGTCTCCAAAGCCTTGAAATCCCAACTGAGCGTAATTTAAATGCAAATCCGAGAAAAACTCAATAATATTATCGGCATAACCAGCATTGGTTTGAGTGCGATTTAGCCCATCACGAATTAAAACCTTAGTTGTGTTACTAAAGTTTGAAATGTAATTCGTACTGCACTTACCGTCAATAAATATATTACTTTTAAATGAAACATCTGAACATTCAATATTAAGGAGCTGCTGCGCATTAGCATAACTTCCCATATGAATAATAGACTTACTTTGCTGTTGATAAGTAGTAAAAAAAGAGTTTAACTGCGTATAGCTAGTTGTATCATCTACAATATAACCCAGCTCAACCTGAGGATAAAAATCGATAGCACCATCAACTAATTGTTCCGCAAGCCTCTGATTCCCTTCTAGCTCCCCGCACTTAGGATTGACTATCAAGATTACTCTGACATTTTGGATCTGAGCATCCCTTAGGCAACTGTATAAATCTCTACTATTTTCTCTAACTGGCTCAATAATTACAGCCATATTTTTTTGAACTATTTTTGGCAAACATGACCGAACAGCTAATAATTCATATTGCTTGGCTCTTAAATAACAATGGTACATGTTGTGATTCCTTATCAGTTAACATATAGTTTCTACCATGTTTTCCCTAAGTGTCATCAAGCTTTTATGGTTTAATCGTAGATTCAATAATGTAGCCAACAGTGACTGAGGAAGAAAAAGAAAATAATCCTTTTCGAATCTCTCAAGCCCTCTTTCCTTTAGGATTTTTAACATTTCCCTTTGCGCAATTTCAACATCCAAATCAATAAAGGCACTTCTACACGTATCTTTAATATCGGCAGCTTTACCAAAAGCTTTAGATCCAATAATCCCCTCATAGAACAGAGTGTATTCTGAAGGCCTCAAACAATTAAACATTTTATCTTTAGACAAGGATTTTTTATTTGAAGAAGCCATCCTCTCATAATTTAAAACATTTTTTTCATTTAAAGTAATGATACCAGTGGTATCATGGGCAACCTTGATTGCATGATTAACTTTATTCTGAGGAACAACCACATACACATACTCAAAAACATCTTTATATTCATAGAGTTGATCATCAAGTCTATCGAAGGAATCGAGTTCGGTTTTTATTTCGTAAGCGGTAGATGTGTCGTTAAAAATAGCAACATCAGCTATGCACCCATTAACTTTAAACTCATTGACATAGCTTACATTATTAAATTTATGAGATTTTCTAATTATTGATTTCGCTATTTCGTTTTTATAAATATATTCATTTCTATACTTCTTTTTTAATATAATATACATTTCATCATAAATTTTCGATATAGATTTACCCTCTACTTTATATGAAGGGTAATTATCCATTACAATCTTCTTAAAGAGATCAAGTCTATTCTTTTTTGCCATTTCTAAAACAACATTACGACTAAATATTTTACTTATGGCTTGATAATTCATTCTATTTTCACACCAAAAAATCACTATTCAAAAAGAGAATTATTAAAAACAACCCAACCAAAACTCGATCATCATATGATTAATAAAACATTGTTGTCAAACCATCACCTGTATAGATTAGAATTAAGCGTATACCAGATAGCTCATTAAGATCAGTTTGTCGGAAAATCTCTTCTTCATGGGGATGTCCTCATGTGACTTATGAAGACATTACTAACATCGCGGTGTATTAATCAACGGGGAGCAGGTCAAGTCCCCTATTTTTTGTTTTTATTGATTTAATTCATATCAAATAGACAATAGTCAATTTAGGGGCAGAAAAAACCTAGTGAAATCAGAAATTTTGAAGAAAAAAAGGGATCAGTAGAAGTTTAGAGACTTGAAAATGGCACGCCCTACAGGATTCGAACCTGTGACCTACGGCTTAGAAGGCCGGTGCTCTATCCAGCTGAGCTAAGGGCGCATAGTGGTTGCGTCGGATTATACGTTTGCACGCTCTCGCGTCAACGTTTTTGCCGCCCTGCGGCTCCAGAGTGTTGAATCATTGAACAATTCGTCCTGAAGACCGCGCAGTACGCCTCACGTCGCACGCCATCCGCCCTCAATACCCATGCCCATGCCCAACACTCCCCCGCCCATCAATGCCGCTTACGCCACTCGCTCATCGACACCAGATTACTCACCTCACCCGACTCCCCTTCCAGCTCGATCCCCTGCTGCGTAAACCGCGCATTATACTGCTCCCGCAGCGCATGCAGTTCCGCACTCTCCGGCTCCAACTGCCGCAGAAATCCCAGCGCCAGCAACAGCTGCTGCCGCGATATCAGTCCCGAAAATCCAGCTTTAGTCAGAATCCCGTGCCAGCGCACCGCGTTCTCGTCGCTGCCATCGACAATCAACACCTGCCAGATCAGCATCACCGCTGCGCCGTTAGCCAGATGGGTTTCATTATCGCCCGCGATGTAATCGGTGAACTCTTTGGCCGCATCCTTACCCATCAGCGACAGCATCGATTCGATGTGCACCGGCGGCAGTTGCAGCCTTTTACTCAGCGCCTGCGCAGCATGGCGCGAACCGGCCGTCAGTAGTTGAAACCCTACAACAAACACCACCGCCAGCGTGGCGAGTATTAACCAAATCATCACGGCATCCACATAATTTCCTGAGGGACATAATACGCGCTAAGGCGGCCTCACGTCACTGCGGAAAGTCGTGAAACGCACGGGTGAAATGAATCTCTACCTGACAGCCGGACGCGCTTCTGACAGAATAGGCGCCAATCCCCGATTTAACTCTCTACAGATGGATTTCCTCTCTGATGGCAGCAAAAATTATTGATGGTAAAACGATTGCGCAGCAGGTGCGCCTTGAGGTTGCCGAAAAAGTACAGCAGCGTCTGGCAGCCGGTAAACGTGCACCAGGTTTGGCAGTGGTGCTGGTGGGTGAGAACCCCGCTTCGCAGATCTATGTCGCCAGCAAACGTCGCGCCTGTGATGAAGTGGGCTTTATCTCCCGCTCTTACGATCTGCCTGCGACCACCAGCGAAGCCGAACTGCTGGAACTGATCGATACGCTGAACAATGACAGCGAAATCGACGGCATTCTGGTTCAGCTACCGCTGCCAGCCGGCATCGATAATGTCAAAGTGCTGGAACGTATCGTGCCTGACAAAGATGTCGATGGCTTCCATCCGTACAACATCGGTCGTCTGTGCCAGCGTGCACCGAAGCTGCGTCCTTGTACGCCACGCGGCATCGTCACGCTGCTGGAGCGCTACAATATCGATACCTACGGTCTGAACGCCGTGGTGGTCGGCGCATCCAATATCGTTGGTCGTCCGATGAGCATGGAGCTGCTGCTGGCGGGCTGCACCACCACCGTCACGCACCGTTTCACCAAAGATCTGCGTCATCACGTTGAGCACGCCGACCTGCTGGTGGTGGCGGTCGGTAAACCAGGCTTTATTCCGGGTGACTGGATCAAGCCAGGCGCGGTGGTGATTGATGTTGGCATCAATCGTCTGGAGAGCGGTAAAGTGGTGGGTGATGTGGATTTTGCGAGCGCGTCTGAGCGTGCGTCTTATATCACCCCGGTTCCCGGTGGCGTCGGTCCGATGACCGTTGCGACCCTGATTCAAAATACATTAGTCGCGTGCGAAGAGTATCACGACGTGGAGGAGGCATAATGGCCAGTTTTTCTTTGGGCGAACATGCTCACGTTGATTTGTGTGACCTGCTGAAACTCGAAGGTTGGGTGCAGAGCGGTGCGCAGGCAAAAGTGGCCATCGCGGATGGCGAAGTGCGTGTTGATGGCACAATCGAAACGCGTAAGCGCTGCAAGATTGTGGCAGGTCAGAAAGTTGAGTTCGCGGGTTATAAAATTACCGTTGTAGCTTAAGCGTTCAGGCAATGAAAAGGGGCGAACCGTGGTTCGCCCCTTTTGCTATTGTGCGGCTGGTAAATTCAGGTACGCATCAACGTGAACTCTGCGACTTGAGAATTCGAGTGCTGATGACAGCGCACCCTTCAATCTGCCTATTCGGGTGCCGATAAACGCGCACCCGACAATATTACTTACGACGCCAGCTCGAACCCTGCGGACCATCTTCGACAATCACGCCCAGCTCATTCAGCTTGTCACGCGCCACATCCGCCTGTGCCCAATCTTTTGCGGCACGCGCATCAGAACGCGCTTTGACCCAATGCTCGATCTCTGCCACTTCGTCATCATTCACCTGCGCACTGCTCTGCAGGAACTGCTCTGGATCCTGTTGCAGGATGCCGAGCACGTTCGCCAGCTGACGCAGTTTCGCGGCCAGTGCATCAGAGGCGGCTTTGTCTTCAGTTTTCAGGCGATTAACTTCACGCGCCATGTCGAAGAACACCGAGTAGGCTTCCGGCGTGTTGAAGTCGTCATCCATCGCGGTGCGGAAGCGCGCTTCGAACTCTTCGCCACCTGCTGGCATGGCGCTGGCATCGGTGTGACGCAGCGCGGTATAGAGACGCTCCAGCGCCGCACGTGCCTGATTGAGGTTATCTTCGCCGTAGTTAAGCTGGCTGCGATAGTGGCCCGACATCAGGAAGTAACGCACGGTTTCGGCATCGTAATGCGCCAGTACATCGCGCACGGTGAAGAAGTTGCCAAGTGATTTCGACATCTTCTCGCGATCGATCATCACCATGCCGGAGTGCATCCAGTAGTTGACGTAATCGCCGTCGTGCGCACAGGTTGACTGCGCCACTTCGTTTTCATGGTGCGGGAACATCAGATCCGATCCGCCGCCGTGGATATCGAAGTGGGTGCCGAGTTGCTTGCAGTTCATCGCAGAACACTCGATGTGCCAGCCCGGACGACCGTTGCCCCACGGCGAATTCCATGCGGGTTCATCCGGCTTGGACATTTTCCACAACACGAAGTCCATCGGGTTGCGTTTGATTTCGGTGATTTCAACGCGCGCGCCCGCCTGCAGCTGAGTCAGATCCTGACGCGACAACACGCCATAACCTTTGTCACTCAGCACATCGAACATCACGTCGCCGTTATCGGCCACATAAGCGTGTTTGCGTTCGATTAAACGCTCAACCAGTTCGATGATTTCAGGGATATGGCGCGTGGCACGCGGTTCCAGATCCGGCGGCAGAATACCTAACGCGTCAAAATCTTTGTGCATTTCAGCGATCATACGGTTGGTCAGCGTCTCGATGCTCTCACCGTTTTCGTTGGCACGTTTGATGATCTTGTCTTCAATATCGGTAATGTTACGCACATATTTGAGCTGATAGCCCACATAGCGCAGATAACGTGACACCACATCAAATGCAACGAAGGTACGCCCATGGCCGATATGACAAAGGTCATAAACCGTAATTCCACAGACGTACATGCCGATCTGACCAGCGTGGATCGGTTTGAATTCCTCTTTCTGACGGCTCAGGGTGTTATAGATCTTCAGCATTGAACGATTCCGTTATTAACGTTTGCGGGATACGCCTTTCCAGCGTAGCTGGGTATTGTGCCGTATTTTTCTCAGTTGTGCATCGCTCGCTTACCTTCTGTGGCTGCCTTACTGACGAGCCATCGGAATTTGTGATATAAGAGGCGTCTACAAAAATGCCCCGCCGCTTAGCAGGCGCGGCAGTTGATACTGACGACACCCGTAACAGGACGAATATAATGGTCACTTTCCAGACGAACCATGGCGACATCGTAATCAAAACCTTCGATGACAAAGCGCCGGCTACCGTGAAAAACTTCCTGGACTACTGCCGTGAAGGTTTCTACGACAACACCATCTTCCACCGTGTTATCAACGGTTTCATGATCCAGGGCGGCGGTTTTGAGCCTGGCATGAAGCAGAAAGACACCAAAGAAGACATCCGTAACGAAGCCAACAACGGTCTGAAGAACACCAAAGGTACGCTGGCGATGGCCCGTACTCAGGCGCCACACTCTGCGACTGCACAGTTTTTCATCAACGTAGCAGACAACGACTTCCTAAACTTCCGTGACGAAAGCCTGCAGGGCTGGGGTTACTGCGTGTTCGCTGAAGTGGTTGAAGGCATGGACGTGGTTGAGAAAATCAAAGCGGTGAAAACGGGCCGCAGCGGCATGCACCAGGACGTTCCGGTTGACGACGTTGTCATCCAGAAAGTGACTGTTAGCGAGTAATGTCGCGCACGCTGTTTATCGCAGATTTGCATCTGTGCACAGAAGAACCGGCAATTACTGCCGGTTTTCTGCATTTTTTGCAGGGTGAAGCGCGCGATTGCGATGCGCTTTACATCCTCGGCGATCTGTTTGAAGCCTGGATTGGTGATGACGATCCTAATCCGCTACATCGTGAAATCGCCGCAGCACTGAAAGCCCTGCCGATCCCCACATTCTTCATCCATGGCAATCGAGACTTCCTGCTCGGTAAACGTTTTGCGCGCGCCAGCGGCATGACGTTGCTGCCGGAAGAGCAAGTGCTCAGCCTGTACGGCCATCGCGTGCTGATTATGCACGGCGATACTTTGTGTACCGACGACGAAGGCTATCAACGCTTCCGCGCCAAAGTGCATCAGCGCTGGCTACAATGCTTGTTCCTCGCCCTGCCGTTGCGCATCCGCATGCGCATTGCCGCACGTATGCGCGCCGACAGCAAGCAAGCCAATCAGCACAAGTCGATGAGCATCATGGATGTTAATCAGCAAGCCGTGATCGATACGATGACGCGCCAGCAGGTGCGGATTTTGATTCACGGGCATACTCACCGTCCGGCGGTGCATGAGCTGGTTGTGCAAGGTGAAAGCGCCCAGCGCGTGGTGCTCGGTGCCTGGCACGAAAATGGCTCGATGATTCAGGTCGATGCCGATGGCGTGCAGCTGATCGAATTCCCGTTTTAAAATCGAAACCTAATAGTCGGGCGCATCCGGGCTCGACACTCAGCGGGATGAAGATTCATCATCTGCCCATCCTGACGCATCATTGCCCGTTTTCCGGCCACGCAACCGTTTTCCTTGCTCTCTTCTCATGCTATTCTCTGTGCCCTTCTTTACCTGCCCGCCCGGCCAGGTTCGTTTGACTATTCACAGGAGTTGACGCATGTCATCCAACGCCACCCCGGCTCGTATCGCCATCGTCATGGGTTCTAAAAGTGACTGGGCTACCATGCAGTTCGCCGAGGAAATTCTTAACAGCCTGGATGTTCCGTTCCACGTTGAAGTGGTCTCTGCTCACCGTACGCCAGACAAACTGTTCAGCTTTGCCGAAACCGCCGCAGATAACGGTTTCCATGTGATCATTGCCGGAGCGGGCGGTGCTGCGCATCTGCCGGGCATGATTGCTGCCAAAACGCTGGTGCCAGTGCTGGGCGTGCCGGTTCAAAGCGCCGCGCTGAGCGGTGTGGATAGCCTCTACTCCATCGTGCAGATGCCGCGCGGCATTCCTGTCGGCACATTGGCGATCGGTAAAGCCGGTGCGGCTAACGCTGCGCTGTTGGCGGCACAGATTCTGGCGGTGCATGACAAAGACCTGGCGGCGCGTCTCGCCACATGGCGTCAAACCCAGACTGATGAAGTGCTGAACAACCCAGATCCGCGGGTGGATGCATGAAACCGGTTTGCGTACTCGGCAACGGTCAGTT
Source organism: Candidatus Pantoea communis (assembly GCF_011752685.1). Taxonomy (NCBI): domain Bacteria; kingdom Pseudomonadati; phylum Pseudomonadota; class Gammaproteobacteria; order Enterobacterales; family Erwiniaceae; genus Pantoea; species Candidatus Pantoea communis. The sequence goes on along the minus strand of NZ_VWXC01000008.1, from coordinate 227,058 downwards.
AGGCCGTATGCTGCGCCAGGCGGGTGAACCGCTGGGCATCGCGGTGTATCCGGTAGGTCTGGATGCCGAACCTTCTGCCCTGCCGATCGCCGAAAGCGTGATCACCGCAGAGATTGAGCGTTGGCCGGAAACCGCGTTAACACGCGAGCTGGCGCTGCATCCGGCGTTTGTGAACCGCGATATCTTCCCGCGTCTCGCCGATCGCCTGACGCAGAAACAGCTGCTCGATCAGCTGAACCTGGCGACGGCGCCCTGGCAGTTGCTGGCAGATAAAGCTGAGTGGCCGCAGGTGTTCAGCTCGCTGGGCGAACTGGCGATTGTGAAACGTCGCACCGGCGGTTATGACGGTCGTGGTCAGTGGCGTTTGCGCGCCAACGAAACCGATTCGCTGCCGGATGAGTGCTACGGCGAATGCATCGTTGAACAGGGCATTAACTTCAGCGGTGAAGTGTCGCTGGTTGGTGCGCGCGGTCAGGATGGCACCACGGTGTTCTATCCGCTGACGCATAACCTGCATCAGGACGGCATTCTGCGCACCAGCGTGGCGTTCCCGCAGGCCGATGCTGCGCAACAGCAGCAGGCGGAAGCGATGCTTAGCGCGATCATGCATGAGCTGAAGTACGTTGGTGTGATGGCGATGGAGTGTTTCATCACGCCAGAAGGCCTGCTGATCAACGAACTGGCGCCGCGCGTGCACAACAGCGGTCACTGGACGCAGAACGGCGCGTCGATCAGCCAGTTTGAGCTGCATCTGCGTGCGGTGCTGGGTCTGGCACTGCCGAAACCGGTGGTGTTCGCGCCGTCGGTGATGGTGAACCTGATTGGCACCGACGTGAATGTCGACTGGCTGCAACAGCCGCTGGTGCATCTGCACTGGTATGACAAAGAAGTGCGTCCGGGCCGTAAGGTTGGGCACTTAAATATCACTGACAGCGATCAGGCGCGCCTTACGGCTGCGTTGAACGCCTTGGTGCCGCTGCTGCCGGAAGAGTACGCCAGCGGAATTGCCTGGGCGGTTGAGAAGCTGTAAATGAAAAAGGCCGCGCAAGCGGCCTTTGATTTTTGTGCACTAGATTAAGCCGCTTCAAACCGCCTGAACAGCGCCTTCCCTTCCAGCAATCGCACGCCCAGCCAACCACCGCACAGCGACAACAGCAGCGCGCCGCAAATCGGTAATGCCATCCACAGCGTCCAGTCCGGCTCCCAGGGGAAATCGAAGATCTTACGCTGTAATCCCCACAGCGCCGCTTCTGCGCCTAGTGCCGCTGCAATACCCGACACCACGCCAAGCAAGGCAAACTCGCACCACAGCGTGCCGCGCAGCAGGCGTTTACTGGCACCGAGCGTGCGATACACCACCAACTCTTGCCTGCGCTGTCGCATACCGACCTGAATCTGCGCCAGCAACAGCAGAACACCGCACACCGTCACCAGCACCACCATGATCTCCAGCGCCTGACTGACCTGCGCCAGCACCAGACCGATCTGCTTCAGCATGCTGCCGACATCCAGCAAACTCAGCGTCGGGAAGGCGCGATTGAGCTGTGCCAGCAGCGCCGGATTGCTGTCCATGCGGAAACTGGTCAACCAGGTTTGCGGCTGTTGATCCAGCGCGCCCGGCGGGAAGATAAAGAAGAAGTTCGGCCGCAGGCTTTCCCAATCCACTTTGCGCAGGCTGGTGACTTTGGCGCTGAACTGCTGGGTATCACCGCTGAAGGTCAGCGTATCGCCGAGCTTCAGGCCAAGGCGATCCGCCAGTTCCACTTCCATCGACACTTCACCCGCTTTCGGCGGCCAGCTCCCGGCCAGCAGCGGATTGTGATCCGGTAGCTCCCCCTGCCACGTCAGATTCAATTCGCGGTTCAGCGCGTTATCCATCTTCGGATCGGCTTCTTTGCCGTTCAGTTCCGTCAGACGCGCACGCACAATCGGGTAATAGGATTCCGGTTTAATATGATGCTGATTGAGGAACTCGCGCACCTGCGGCACCTGTTCCTGCGTCATGTTAAGCAGGAAATAGTTCGGTGCATCCGGCGGTAACTGCTGCTGCCAGCGATCCAGCAGATCGCCGCGCATCACCAACAGTAACGCCAGCAGCATAAAGGAGAGCGAAAATGCCGCCAGCTGGCTCAGCGTCATCACCGGCTGTCGTAGCAGACGATTGATCGCCAGACGCATCGCCAGATTGCGCACCACCAGCTTACGCAGCAGCAACAGCGTGCCCCAGCCGAGCAGTGACAGCAGCAGCGCCAGCATCACCACGCCCGCCAGCAGCGCCCACAGCATTTTGCTGCCGCCCATCAATAATGCCAGCAGGCCAACCACCACCAGCGCCATGGCGGGAAGATAAATGCGCAGCGGCCAGACATTTGCCACCGCATCGCGCCGGAGCACACGCAGCGGCTGAGTTGCCATCAACAGGCGATAGGGGCGCAATCCCACCAGCAGCGAAATCACAAACATCGCGCCAATCGCCCACAGCCACGGCCAGAAGCTGGCGGCAGGCAAGGCGGCGGGCAGCACTGGTTTGAGCATCGCCAGCAGGATGACCTCAATCCCCTGCCCCAGCACGCTGCCCGCTATCGCCGCCAGCAGCAACACCGCCAGCCACTGGCCGATGATCAACCGTTGCAAGGCTTTGCGCGTCGCGCCCAGCGTTTTCAGCACTGCTACCAGATCGTAGCGGCTGCGGCAGTAATGGCTCATCGCCACCGCCACGGCGGCAATCGCCAGCATCAGCGTCAGCAGTGCTGATAACAGGAGAAATTGCTGGGCGCGTTGCATCGAGCGACCCAGCGCATCTTCGGAGTTCTCGACGCTGATCCAGCGCTCACCGGCTTTTAACTGCGGCTGGATCCAGCTGTCATAACGCGCCAGCGGAGCCGGATCGCCGGAGAACTTGTAGCGCCAGCTGAGTCGGCTACCGGGCTGAATCGCACCGGTTTTATCGACATCCGCGAGGTTCATCAGCAGGCGCGGCGCCGTCTGGAACGGATTAAAGCCGCCATCCGGTTCCTGAATCACTTCACCGGCAATACGCAGCGTGGTGTCACCGACATCAACATTGTCGCCAACTTTCAGATTCAGCAGCGCCAGCAAGCGTGGCGCGGCCAGCACCGTGCCCGCCTGCGGTTTTAATCCCGGCGGATCAGTCTGCAAGGTGCCGAACATCGGATAGGCATCATCCACGGCTTTCACGTCCGCCAGCTGCGGCGTCTGATCGGCGAAGGTCATGGTCATAAAACTGAGCTGACGACTGACGGAGAGCCCTTCATCGCGCGCTTTTTTCAGCCAGGCTTCCGGCGCGGGCGCGCTGCTGCGCAGGGTACGGTCGCCCGCCATAAAATCACGGCTCTGCTGGCTCAGCCCTTTCTCCATGCGATCGCTGATCGAACCCAGCGCCAGCACGCAGGCCACCGCCAGCGTCAGTGCCAGCCAGACAATCAGCAGCGACGGCGAGCGCCATTCACGCCAGAACCAGCGCCAAATCATGTCTCCTCCCACAGCTTGCCGTCGCGCAGGCGCAGCCGGCGATCGCAGCGCGCCGCCAGTTGCTCATCGTGCGTCACCAGAATCAGCGTGGTGGCGAAATCGCGGTTGAGGGAGAAAAGTAAGTCGGCAATGCGATCGCCGGTTTTACGATCCAGGTTGCCGGTCGGTTCATCGGCGAACAGCAAACCCGGACGGCCACTAAACGCGCGTGCCAGCGCCACACGCTGTTGTTCCCCGCCCGAAAGCTGCGCGGGCAGATGATGCAGACGATCTTTCAGGCCAAGTTGCGTTAAGAGATCCACCGCCTGGGCGCGGCTATCGCGATCGCTGTCACCGCGCAGCAAGGCAGGCAGCTGCACGTTCTCCAGCGCATTGAGTGTTGGCACCAGCATAAAGGACTGGAACACAAAGCCGACTTCCCGCGCGCGCAACGCGGCACGTTGTTCTTCGTTCATATGATGCAGCGGCTGGCCGAGCAGATTGACCTCGCCGCTGCTGCCATCGTCCAGCCCGGCCAGAATGCCCAGTAATGTGGATTTGCCGGAACCCGATTCGCCAATCAGCGCAATGGTCTCAGCTGGTTTGACAACCAGCTCAACTCCGGTAAGGATGGTCAGCTGATGCTCTCCCTGACCGACGGACTTAGTAAGATGATGAACTGCAACAATGTTTTCCGCTGGCATTATCCCTTCCTGTTGTTATTGCTTCTGCTGGTGTCCCGCATCGCCGCCGCCGATACCTTGCTGGTACTGGGCGACAGCCTGAGCGCCGGGTATCGCATGTCCGCCACTGCGGCATGGCCCAGCCTGCTCAATAAAACCTGGCAACAGCAGCCCCAGATTATTAACGCCAGCATCAGCGGAGATACCGCCGGACAAGGGCTGGCGCGTTTGCCTGGCCTATTAAAACAGCATCAACCACGTTGGGTGTTAATCGAATTGGGCGGTAACGATGGCTTGCGCGGCTTCCCGCCTGCCAATATCGCGCAGGATCTGAGTAAAGTGATCGACGAAGTCAAAGCCGCTAAAGCGCAGCCGCTGCTGATGCAAATTCGTTTACCCGCTAATTATGGACGTCGTTATACCGAAGCGTTTAGCGCGATCTATCCGCAGCTGGCACAGCAGTACAACATTCCTCTGGTGCCCTTCTTTATGGAGCAGGTCTATCTGAAGCCGGAATGGATGCAGCAGGACGGTATTCACCCCAATCCGGATGCGCAGCCGTTTATCGCCAATCTGATGGCCAACGAACTGGCTCCGCTAGTAAAGCAGAATTAAAGCAGGTGTGTGATTTTTAACAGGTAAAGAAATGCAAACCCTGGCAATGGCGGCACAAATTCCATTCATGCGCATCTGCAGACCTGACGATGCGCAACATCACACTTCTTACTTAAACCAAATCATTATTTACTAATTCTTTGCACTCTTAACTTTTCGTGGTCACATCCTTAACGCAATGATATAAAAGGGCACAATTTGAGCCGTCTACTTGCGGCTGGCTACCACAGTTAAGAATAATTAAATGAATCCGAGTTATTTTAAAAGTGTGCACGCGCTCAGGGGATTCGCTGCCCTCAGCGTGATGTTTTTCCATTTCCGCTGGAACATCAATGCAAAGTCATCTGGGTTAGGAGACTCATTATTTGGTTGGGGAGCCACCGGTGTTGACCTGTTTTTTCTGATTAGCGGTTTTGTGATTGTTTTAACCTTGAAAACGACACCCGCCACGCTTTCAGGAACGGTGCATTTTTTGAAGCGCCGCCTCTTCCGGATATTACCTGCGTACTACATTATTCTGATCATTACCTTTCTGCTCTCTGGCGCCATGAGCACCTTCCATTATGCGGATAAAACCCAGAACCTCATAAGCGCGCTCACCTTTCAGCCGATATATCCTGAGCACGGTCCCTTTTATGTGGATGACAGTGGCATGTATGGAATTCGCTGGACCCTGAATTATGAACTCTACTTTTATCTTGCGGTGGGATTGCTTCTGGGATTACCACGTCGGGCTTTAGCTATCGCAATTTGGTTCGTCTTAACTCTCTTCGCCATCCCCTGGCTTGCCGGGAAAAACCTCAGCCTCGCAGAGCAAGGTTATGATCTCGGCAGTGCACAGCTAAACCTTGTCACCAATCCGATGATTTTATTGTTCCTGGTCGGCATGCTCATTGGGCTAAGTGAACCGCTGCTGCGTAAACTCAACGCTAACCTGATGCTGATCATGTTTACCGCTTCGGTAGTCATGATGGCTGCGCTTTTTAGCCATGGGCTGTTTGTCGGGCATGGCTTAACCGGTTCAGGATGGATTTATGCACTTGTTCTCTTATTCGCCATTGCTTCAGAAGAGAAAATTGGGAAGTTTATCCCACGCGCATGGCTGATGTTAGGTGATATCTCATTTTCACTTTACCTCGTACACACCTTGATGAATCAAGGGCTAGGTAAACGTTTGAATGGTCTGGGGATTGAAGATGGGCCTTGGCGATTTTGTGTCTCGGTTGTCCTCTCATTACTTTTGGCATGGCTGGCATGGAAGTACATTGAAAGGCCATTCAACGCACTCAGCAAACCACGCGCTTAAGCATCCGGGTTGGCCATAACTAAAGGTTGACGCCAGTAGTACAAATCACTGAATCTGTTATCAATCTCAAACAGCCTTACAGTGATTATGCAAAAAAATATCCTCATCACCGGCTGCTCCAGCGGTATTGGCTTAGCGGCTGCCAACGATTTGCAGTCTCGCGGTTATCGCGTGATTGCCGCCTGCCGTCGCGCGGATGATGTGGCGCGCATGGAGGCGCTGGGCTTTATTGGCGTGCTGCTCGATCTTGATGATGAAGCCAGCGTGGATGCCGCAGCCGACCATATTCTGGAATTGTGCGAGCATCGCTTGCATGGCCTGTTCAACAACGGCGGCTTTGGTCAATATGGCCCGTTGAGCAGCGTCTCGCGCGCGCAGCTGGAAAAGCAGTTCTCCACCAACCTGTTTGGTACGCACCAACTGACGATGCGCCTGCTGCCTGCTCTGCAAGCCAGCGGCAATGGGCGTATTATCAATACCAGCTCGGTGCTGGGGCTGATCTCCACGCCCGGGCGCGGTGCCTATGCCGCCAGCAAATGGGCGCTGGAAGCCTGGAGCGATGCGCTGCGCATGGAAGTCCGCGCTTCCGGTGTACGCGTGAGTTTGATCGAGCCGGGGCCGATTGCCACGCGTTTCACCGACAATGTGCATCAGGGCGAGCAGGACAAACCGGTGCGCAATCCCGGCATTGCCGCACGCTTTACGCTGCCGCCGGAAGCCATTTTGCCCAAGCTGCGCCACGCGCTGGAAAGCAAACATCCGCGCCTGCGCTATCCGGTGACGCTGGTCGCATGGGTAATGAGCCTGCTGAAACGCCTGTTACCGGGCTGGATGCTGGATCGCATCTTGCGCAGCAACTGATCGACAAGCTAGATTTGAACTTGAAGCGGGGCAGCTTGCCCCCATATTCTCAACACACTTTCTGCAAAGAGACGTATTCATGTCACACGCTTTGATTATCGACATCAACGAATCCAACCTGCACCAGACGCTGGAACAATCCACGCAGATGCCGGTGCTGTTCTATTTCTGGTCCGATCGCAGCCAACACTGTCAGGAGCTGACGCCGGTGCTGGAACGTCTGGCACAGGAGTATGCGGGTCAGTTCATTTTGGCCAAACTGGATTGTGATAAAGAGCAGATGGTGGCATCGCAGTTTGGTCTGCGCTCGATTCCAACCGTGTACCTGTTCCAGAACGGGCAGCCGGTGGATGGCTTCCAGGGCCCGCAGCCGGAAGAGGCGATCCGCGCGCTGTTGCAAAAAGTGCTGCCGCGTGAAGAAGAGATCAAAACCCATCAGGCGATGCAGCTGAAGGAAGAAGGCAAACCGCTGGATGCGCTGCCGTTGCTGAAAGATGCCTGGGCGCTGAGCAACCAGAACAGTGAAATTGGTTTCCTGTTGGCAGAAGTGTTGATGACTTTGAACCGCAGCGATGAAGCCGAAGCCGTGCTGGCAGTGGTGCCCTTACAGGATCAGGATACCCGCTATCAGAGCCTGGTTTCGCAAATCGAACTGCTGAAACAAGCTGCGGATACTCCAGAGATCCAGCAATTGCAGGAACAGTTGGCCAGTGAGCCCGCGAATGCAGAGCTGGCTGCTAAACTTGCTTTACAGCTGCACCAGGTGGGCCGTAACGAAGAAGCACTGGATCTGCTGTTCAGCTTCCTGAAGAGCGATCTCAGTGCCGGAGAAGGTCAGGTACGTAAGATGTTCCAGGAGATTTTGGCCGCGCTCGGCACAGGCGATGCACTCGCCACGCGCTATCGCCGCCAGCTGTACTCGCTGCTGTACTGATCGGTACCGCGCGTGCAACGGGCCGAACGATTCGGCCCGACAATCTGACAACCAGGAGGTTATATGTTGACTGTCATTCCCGTCATTATCGTGCTCGCACTCGTTACGGTGTGGGCCGGTGTAAAAATTGTGCCACAAGGCTATCAGTGGACGGTGGAACGTTTTGGTCGTTACACCAAAACCCTGCCCCCCGGCCTGAGTTTGATCGTGCCGTTCATGGATCGTATTGGTCGCAAGATCAATATGATGGAACAAGTCCTCGATATCCCCTCGCAAGAAATCATCTCCAAAGATAACGCCAACGTCACCATTGATGCCGTGTGCTTTATTCAGGTGGTTGATCCTGCGCGCGCGGCCTATGAAGTCAGCAATCTTGAGCTGTCGATCCTCAATCTGACCATGACCAACATCCGTACGGTACTGGGTAGCATGGAATTGGATGAGATGCTGTCGCAGCGCGATAACATCAATACCCGCCTACTGCATATCGTCGATGAAGCCACCAATCCGTGGGGTGTGAAGATCACCCGTATCGAAATTCGTGACGTGCGTCCACCGCAGGAATTAATCGCAGCAATGAATGCGCAGATGAAAGCCGAACGTACCAAGCGTGCTGACATCCTTACCGCAGAAGGCGTGCGCCAGGCGGCGATACTGCGTGCTGAAGGTGACAAGCAGTCGCAGATTCTGAAAGCCGAAGGTGAACGTACCTCCGCCTTCCTGCAGGCCGAAGCGCGTGAACGTCAGGCGCAGGCGGAAGCCAATGCCACGCGTGCGGTATCGGAAGCGATTGCCGCAGGCGATATTCAGGCGGTGAACTACTTTGTGGCGCAGAAATATACCGATGCGTTGCAGAAGATCGGTGAATCTCATAACAGCAAAGTGGTGATGATGCCGCTGGATGCCAGCAGTTTGCTGGGTTCTATTGCCGGGATCGGCGAATTGTTGAAGGAGAGCCGTCAGGAGCGTAAACCGTGATCCTGATTGAGCTGATTGCCCATCCGCACTGGTTCTGGCTGACGCTGGGCGGCCTGCTGCTGGCGGCTGAAATGCTCGGCACCAGCGGTTATCTGCTGTGGAGTGGATTAGCGGCGGTGCTGGTCGGTCTTATTGAATGGCTTTTCCCGTTCTCGTGGACGCATCAGGGCATTTTGTTCGCGGTGCTGACGTTGCTGTGCGTCTATTTCTGGTATCGCTGGATGCGCTACCGCGAGGTTGCTCAGCAGCCCAACACCCTGAATCAACGTGGATCGCAGCTGATCGGGATGCACCTGACCCTTGATAACACCCTTAAGGATGGGTTAGGCCATGTGCGCATAGGCGACAGCAGTTGGCGAGTGCAGGCGACAGAAGATTTGCCCGCCGGAACGCCCGTGATCGTCACCGGTGTGATCGGTATCACGCTGCAGATTCAGCCGCGTTTCCCTTCGCCCTGATGGCAGCAGCCCGCCAGATGATTGATGATCGGGCACTCGGCACTGTCATCGCCGGGGCAGGCTTCAGCAAGTTCCAGCAGTCGCGCGCGCATTGCATGCAATTCTTCGATGTGCGCAGCGATTTCATCTGCTTTCTGCAAGGTGCGCGCTTTGACATCCGCGCTGTGGCGTGCGGGATCGTTGAACAGCGTCACCAGCTCGCGGCATTCGTCCAGCGTAAACCCGACCTGACGCGCCTGACGCAGCAGATTCAGCTCATCAATATGATGCGCGGCATAGCTGCGATAACCATTGTTACTGCGCAACGGCGGCGTCACCACGCCCTTCTCTTCATAAAAACGGATCGCCTTGCTGGTTAGCCCGGTTTTTTTTGCCACATCGCTGATGTTCATCTTTTGTCTTCACCTCATGACCGCTTGACCTTCCCCTGAATGGAAGGTTTAGGCTCTATAATTAATGCAAAGTTTGCAGACAGTCAAACCTCTCGTTTAAGGAGTTTAAGATGTCACACACACAATTACTGGCGCTGGACGGTTTGTCCTGTGGCCACTGCGTCAAACGGGTGAAAGAAGCGCTGGAGCAGCGCGACGATGTGGAACAGGCGGAAGTTACGCAGCAGGAAGCGCGCGTTACCGGTGCCGCCAGCGCCAGCGATCTGATTGCGACCGTTGAACAGGCCGGCTATCACGCGGCGGTGAAAGACAGCCCAAAGCCTGAGCCGTTGACAGCAACAGAGCCGCCGCCGGAGGCGCTGACAACGGTGTCGCAACCGGCAGAAGAAAACCTTCCTGCTCACCATTTGCTGATCGGCGGCATGAGCTGTGCCAGCTGTGTAAGCCGGGTGGAACAGGCGTTGCAGAAAGTGCCCGGCGTCAGTCAGGCCCGCGTCAACCTCGGAGAGCGCAGTGCGCTGGTGTTAGGCGATGCGCAAGCCGAGGCGCTGATTGGCGCAGTGGATCAGGCGGGCTATTCCGCTGAAGTGATCGACGATGAACAGACGCGGCGTGAACGCCAGCAGGTTAGCGCACAGCAGGCGATGCGCCGCTTTAGCTGGCAGGCGGCATTGGCGCTGCTGCTCGGCGTGCCCATGATGATCTGGGGCATGCTCGGCGACAACATGATGCTGAGTGACGCCAACCAAACGTTATGGCGCTCGCTCGGCGTGATCACTTTGCTGGTAATGGTAATCGCTGGCGGCCATTTCTATCGCAGTGCGTGGCGCAGCCTACAGCACGGCACCGCCACCATGGATACGCTGGTGGCCTTAGGCACTGGCGCCGCATGGATCTACTCGATGAGCGTGGCGCTGTGGCCAGAATTTTTCCCGATGCAGGCACGACATCTCTATTTCGAAGCCAGCGTGATGATCGTCGGTTTGATAAACCTCGGCCATGCGCTGGAACAGCGAGCACGCCAGCGGGCATCCAAAGCCCTCGAACGCCTGTTGGATCTCACCCCTGCGCAGGCGCGTGTGATCGGTGAACAGGGCGAAACGCTGATGCCGTTGAGCGAGGTCCAGCCCGACATGCTGCTGAAGCTGGTCACCGGCGATCGCGTGCCGGTGGATGGCGAAGTCGACAGCGGCGAAGCCTGGTTTGATGAAGCAATGTTGACCGGTGAAGCGGTGCCACAGGCGAAACAGCCCGGCGATAAAGTCTATGCCGGGACACTGGTGCAGGATGGCACGCTGCGCTTCGTGGCACGCGCCACCGGCAGCCACACCACGCTGGCGCGGATCATCAATCTGGTGCGCCAGGCGCAGAGCAGCAAACCGGACATTGGCCGCCTGGCCGATCGCATCTCAGCGGTGTTTGTGCCGGTGGTGGTGGCGATTGCCCTGCTGGCGGGTCTGGTGTGGTATCTGGTCGGCCCGCAGCCGCAGTTGGCCTACACGCTGGTTATTGTCACCACGGTGCTGATTATCGCCTGCCCTTGCGCGCTGGGGCTGGCGACGCCAATGTCGGTGATTGCCGGCGTCGGTCGCGCGGCAGAATTGGGCGTGCTGGTGCGCGATGCTGATGCGCTACAGCGTGCCAGCGAAGTCGATACCATCGTGTTTGATAAAACCGGCACGCTGACGCGCGGCACCCCGCAGGTGAGCGATGTGCTGGTCTATGGCGACTGGAATCGTCAGCAGGTGCTGAGCGCTGCGGCGCAACTGGAACAAAGTTCGAACCATCCGCTGGCGAAAGCGATTCTGGCGGCAGCACCCGATCTCAGCGATGAGCCGACTAAGCAATTTCGTACAATACGCGGCAAAGGCGTGAGCGCTAAAGTGGCGGGCAGAACGCTGCTGCTCGGCAATCAGGCGCTGCTGGATGAACAACAGATTGATTACCGCGCCGCACAACAAGATATCGACCGTTTCGCCGCGCAAGGCACTACGCCAGTGCTGCTGGCCGATCATCGTCAGCTGCTGGGGCTGATCGCCTTGCGCGACAGCCTGCGTCCGGAAAGCACGGACGCGTTACAGCGCCTGCACCAGTTGGGTTATCGGTTAATCATGCTGACCGGCGATCATCAGAAAACCGCGCAGATGATTGCTGCCGAAGCCGGTATTGATGAAGTGATCGCGGGCGTGCTGCCCGAAGGCAAAGCGCAGGCGATTGCGCAGTTGCAGCAGCAGGGGCGCAAAGTGGTGATGGTCGGCGATGGCATCAACGATGCGCCCGCGCTGGCGCAGGCCGATGTGGGGATTGCCATGGGTGGCGGCAGCGATGTGGCCGTCGAAACCGCCGCCATGACGTTGATGCGCAACGATTTGCACTGTGTTGCCGATGCGCTGGCGATGGCAGGCGCGACACTGCGTAATATGCGCCAGAACTTGCTCGGGGCTTTTGTCTATAACAGCCTGGGGATTCCAATTGCGGCGGGCGTGCTCTACCCGTTCACGGGTTTGCTGCTTAGCCCAATCGTGGCGGGCGCGGCGATGGCGCTGTCTTCGATTACCGTGGTGAGTAACGCGAATCGTTTGTTGCGCTTTAAGCCAGCAAAACGCTAATCGCCCTCTCTGCCCTGTTTTTCAGTGACTGAAATCGCTAGCATGGATTTTTGACTTCAAAAGGACAGGGCATGAGACGCAGTCTGTGGCACAGCTTCCAGCAGATGGCCGCCAGCCTCTTCCCGGCACGCTATACCTGGCCGGCAATGGATATCAAATTGGGCGATCGACGCCTGCATCTGGCGGGCAGCATTCATATGGGCACGCGCGATATGCAGCCTTTGCCCGCCGGTCTGCTGCGTCAGCTGAGCAAGGCCGACGCACTGATTGTCGAAGCGGATATTACCCAGGGTGCATCGCCCTTCAGCAATGATGATGCCTGTGCACCGCTGGCAATGCGTCTGGATGCAGAGGTGTTGCAGCGACTGGATGTGCTGTGCGATGAGCTTTCGCTTTCCATGGCAGTGTTCGACACGCTGCCGTTCTGGCAAATCGCCTTGATGCTGCAGGCACAACAGGCGCAGCGTCTGGGGTTACGGCCGCAATATGGCATTGATTACCAACTGCTGATGGCGGCGAAATCGGCTAATAAGCGCATTATTGAACTGGAAGGCCCGGAAACCCAGATCGCACTGCTGAAGTCGCTACCGCAGGAGGGTTTATCGCTGTTACTGGACACGCTGGAGCATTGGCACACCAACGCCCGCCTGCTGCAAACCATGATCAGCTGGTGGCTGGATGCACCGCCCACGCAGCAACCGGTGGCCCTGCCGACCACCTTTAGCAGCGATCTCAATGACACGCTGATGCGCAATCGCAATCAGCACTGGCGCGAGTTATTGCAGGCGCTGCCAAAAGGCCGCTATGTGGTGGCCGTGGGTGCGCTGCATCTGTATGGCGAGGATAATTTGCCGGGATTGCTGAAATCGTAACAAATGCCGTCACCGCAAGACCTTATGCATCCTCATGTCCTGAAAGCGATCAGATCGATGACGTGCGTCTCTCTGATTGTGCGGAAATGTGCTTTGCCGGATGCGCGGCGGAGGGTTGGCACAGCGGATGAGCAGTAAGCAGTAAGCAGTAAGCAGTAAGCAGTAAGCAGTAAGCAGTAAGCAGTAAGCAGTAAGCAGTGAATTACAGGCAAAAAAGAAGGCCAATATCGCTATCGGCCCGTCAAAGAGGAATTTGTTTATGATTTTGGTTATCACCAGCATTGCTGGCGCGGGCCAATTTTCGCGCAAAGTTCAGAATTTCGCCAGTATTATTCACCAAAACTGAAATAAGAATTTTCGTAGCAAGGACAGAACATGACACCCGCCGTAAAACTGCTGGAAAAACAAAAGGTCGCCTTTACCCTTCATCCTTATGAGCATGACAGCCACGAAACAAATTTTGGTGATGAGGCGGTGCGTAAGCTCAATCTCGATGCACGCCAGGTGTTCAAAACCCTGCTCGTGGCGCTCAACGGCGATGCTAAAGCGCTGGCGGTAGCCGTGACGCCAGTTTCCTCGCAGCTCGATTTGAAAAAAGTGGCAAAGGCGCTGGGCGCTAAAAAAGCGGATATGGCCGACCCGCAACTGGCACAGCGCGTCACCGGCTATCTGGTGGGTGGCATCAGCCCGCTGGGGCAGAAAAAACGTCTGCCAACGGTGATCGATCAGCAGGCTGCAGAATTTGCCACCATCTTTGTCTCCGGCGGTAAGCGCGGGCTGGATATAGAACTGGCGGCGCAGGACCTGGCACGACTGCTGGATGCCACACTGGCCGACGTGGCGCGCCGCGATTAATCCGGTTGCTGGGCGCAGAGTTGATCAATCATCCAGCGCCCGGCAGGACCTGGCGGATTGCGTCGCGACCAGATTACATCCACCGCGATGCGCTGTGGCCAGCCTGGCACCGGCAACTCTTTCAACACCTGATGACCAAACTGCTCCACCAGCCAGCGCGGTAATACGCTCCAGCCAAAGCCCTGCTCCGCCATTTCCAGTAGCAATAAATAAGAAGGCGCCGACCACACTCGGCCAGCAGGCAAGGGTTCACGGTTTTGCACCCAGGTATTAAGCCGTAAATGACGCAATTCACCGAGTTGTGCTTCACTCACCTGTTTTGACTGCGCCAGCACATGCTCCTGATGCAGATAGATCGTCATTTCCGCCCCCACCTGTAAACGTGCCACCGCTAAATCAGGCGGCAGCTGCGGCTGCGCACGCACCACGCCGAGATGCACGCGACCGGCCTGCAGCAGGTCCAGCGCGTCCGCGTCCTCAGCAATCATGCATTCAAATTCAATATCCGGATAACGCGCTTCAAAGCGGTTGAGCAGATTTTCATGATGATCGGCCTGCCAGAAATCAGAAATCGCCAGACTGAGTCGCGGTTCCACGCCCTGTGACAGCCGCACCGCCAGCTCATCCAACCGCTGACTGGCCGCCAGAATCTGCTGTACCTGCGCCAGTGCGCGCTGTCCTTGCTCGGTTAGTACCGGCTGGCGACCGCTGCGATCGAACAGGGTGAAACCGAGATCGTCTTCCAGATTCGCCACGGCGCTGCTGATGGTGGACTGGCTTTTGGCCAGCGCACGCGCCGCCGCAGAAAACGAGCCGCTGGCGACAGTCTGGACAAAGGCCTCAAGGGATTCCGGGGAGTATTTCATGGTGAACCATCGCTTTTATCGATAGGTAATCATTTTATCTTAGCATTTTGCGGTGAGAAAATGTGTCGCGTTACCCAAAAGGAGGTTTATATGCGTACCCGTTCGCTGAAAGAACGTTTTTATCATGCTGCAGGATTTGAAGTGCTGGCGATTCTCACTGTGGCTCCGCTGGCCGCCTGGATTATGGAAAAGCCGCTGTTTCAGATGGGCGCGCTGGCGATTATGTTGTCAACGGTCGCCATGCTGTGGAACATGATCTATAACACCGGTTTTGATCGCATCTGGCCGCCGCAGAGAAAACGCGGCCTCGGCCTGCGCGCCATCCACGCGCTGGGCTTTGAAGGGGGCTTTATCGTTATCGGTTTGCCGATTGCCGCCTGGATGCTGAAGATCACGCTGCTGGAAGCCTTCATGCTGGAAGTGGCGTTCTTCCTGTTCTTCCTGCCCTATACCATGGCTTATAACTGGATGTGGGATAAATTGCGCCAGCGCTGGCTGACGCAGAAATCCTGTCAGGCATAAAACAACGGCGCCCAATCGGGCGCCGTTTTTAATTGTGCAGCGCACGCGGCCAGATCCACGCCAAAATGGCTTGCGGGTAGCTGCGCTTCCTGGGTTTTTCCTGCGCTTTGTCGCGCTCCTGTACCTGCTGCTCCGTCAAATGCACAATGCCGGTTGGCGCATAGTCGGCGATTTTCAGCGGTGAGTGCGCCGTGACAAAATCGCGCAGCACATCTGCATCGCGCAGTCCGGTATTGCTGAAGCCCGCATGTGCTTCGATGTTGGGATAACCATCACCGCCGCTGGCATTAAAGCTGTTGGTGGCCATGCGATAGGTTTTGTCTTTTTGCAGCGGCTCGCCATTGATCTTCACCTCACTCACCGCTTTGCCATCTGCCACCAGACTGATATTGCTGAATTGCGCGAAACCACCGGAGTTGGTCTTGATATTGGCAACCGTGGCAAGATACTTCAGTAATTCGTCTCCGGTCAGCGTGACTGACACCACCTGATTACCAAACGGCTGCACCTGCAACAGATCGCGCCAGCTCAGTTTGCCCGCGGCCAGTGAAGTGCGAATGCCACCGCCACTGATCACCGCGAAATCCGCTTGGGTCGCTGCCATCTGCGCGCGCAGAATCAGCTGCCCAAGGTTGGTTTGTTCAAAGCGCACTTTGTCGCGTTCGCCCACGAACACGCCATCACTGCTGCCAACCGTGACGTCGAGTTTCTTTGCCGCGCGCAGTTGATACGGCGTCAACAATTTCATCATTGCGCTGTTGGGTGGGATCTCTTCCTGCCAGGTAAGCCAGGAAACGCTGCCATCCAGATTCTTCACTTCGTGCTTGAGATTCACCGGGATCAGCTGATAGCTGTCCAGCGTCAATTCGCCGTTGCGGAAGGTGAAATCGCCGCGCCCGACGTATTTGCCCCACTCTTTTGCCTGCATGATCCACACGCCATTTTGGCGATCGGGCTGACAAGGCTGGCCGGGCTGATAATCTTTTACGCTGACATTATCTTTTTCCATGCACACCGCGTCCTGCGAGTGGCCACCAATAATCACATTAATAGTGCCCGGCGGCAGGCTGCGCGCCAGTTCCACATCACCCGGTGCGTTGCTGCCGTGCTGCCCATCGTCGTAATGGCCCATGTGCGTCAGCGCCACAATCACATCGGGTTTTTCACTGGCACGCAGTTCCGCCACCGCTTTTTCCGTCTCTTTCACCGGATCGCGGATGTCGATATTGGCAATATTTTCCGGATTGGAAATTTTCAGCGTATCGGTGGTGGTCAGGCCAATCACCGCGATCTTCAGACCCATGCGATTGAAGGTCGCCCACGGCTTGAACAGACGCTGGTCGGTGCCCTTTTGATAGATATTGGCAGAGAGGAAGGGAAATTTAGCCCACTTCTGTTGCTGTTGTAGCACGCTGAGCGGCTTATCGAATTCGTGATTGCCGAGCGCCATGGCATCGTAGCCGATGAGGTTCATGCCACGAATATCGGGTTCGGCATTGAGCAGATCCGATTCCGGTACGCCGGTATTCACGTCTCCGGCGGAAAGGATCAAGGCACCACCGCCTTTGGCCTGCACATCATAACGCTGTTTATCCATCAGCGTTTTCTGCGCCGCCAGACCGTATTCGCCCTGCGCATTGGTCCAGTAGCGACCGTGATGATCGTTGGTGTGCAGAATACTGAATCGATAACTGCGATCCGTCTGCCATGCCTGCGCCAGCATCGGCAGCAACAGCATGATCAGCGCCAGCCAGCGCCCTCTCCGCGGGAATAACAACAAAGCCGATCTCCTTATTCTGCGTCTTTCCACTTTGCCGTGGACTTAATGTGCTTTATCACCCTTCTGTGTCGCACAGATGGCACTTTAACTCAAGACTAAAGGCTTATAGAGTCATGCGGTAGTAACAAACTGATAACGATAACCGCACTCTTCAGGATTTTTATGGCAAGTGACATCGCAACCCCGGCACGCGCATCGGGACGGACCGCTTTTGGCATTTTAGGTGCCATCAGCCTCGCGCATCTGCTCAACGATATGCTGCAATCGCTGCTGCTGGCGATCTACCCGATGCTGCAAAAAGATTTTAGCCTTAACTTCGTCCAGATAGGTCTGATAACGCTAACCTTTCAGGTCACCGCTTCGCTGCTACAGCCGATCATCGGTCATTACACCGACAAATACCCAAAACCCTGGTCTTTGCCGGTTGGGATGGGCTTTACGCTGTGTGGTCTGGTGCTGCTGACGTTCTCCAGCACCTATCCGCAGGTGCTGCTCGCTGCCGCGCTGGTGGGCAGCGGTTCCTCGGTGTTTCATCCGGAATCTTCGCGCGTGGCGCGTATGGCCTCCGGTGGACGTCATGGCCTGGCTCAATCCCTGTTTCAGGTGGGCGGCAACTTTGGTAGCGCGTTAGGCCCGCTGTTGGCAGCGATGATCGTTGCCCCTTACGGCAAAGGACATCTTGCCTGGTTCGTGCTGGCGGCACTGCTCGGCATTATCGTGCTGCTGCAGGTCAGCCGCTGGTATAGCCACCAGCAGCGCGCCAGTAAAGCAAAGGCAACGGTTGCGCCGGTTAACCCGCTGCCGCGTAAGAAAGTGGCGTTGGCGATCAGCATTTTGCTGCTGCTGATCTTTTCTAAATACTTCTATCTCACCAGCCTCAGCAGCTACTACACCTTCTATTTAATCCAGAAGTTCGGACTTTCTGTTCAGGCCTCACAATTCCATCTGTTTGCCTTCCTCGGCGCGGTGGCTGCGGGCACCATTATTGGCGGGCCGATTGGCGATAAGATCGGCCGTAAATACGTGATTTGGGTATCGATTCTTGGCGTTGCGCCCTTCACTTTGCTGTTGCCCCACGCCAACCTAATGTGGACCAGCGTGTTGAGCGTGATCATCGGGTTGATTCTCGCCTCGGCGTTTTCTGCCATTTTGGTGTATGCGCAGGAGCTGATGCCAGGGCGTATTGGTATGGTTTCCGGGCTGTTTTTCGGTTTTGCCTTTGGCATGGGTGGGCTGGGTGCCGCCGTGTTGGGCGTAGTGGCAGACCACACCAGCATTGAATGGGTATATCAAATCTGTGCCTGGCTGCCATTAATCGGCCTTTTAACCGCTTTCTTACCTGATAACCGCCACGCGTAAGCCACTTTTGGGGGGGCAACGCTTTTTCCTCGCCCCCCTCCATTCTGCGTAAAACCTGCCGATAGTGTGAGATAACTGAGGAAAATGCTGCTTAAGCTGCGTTTTCTTCTCAATTTTTCAATTTAATCGCGTTTCACCGCTCAAATGTTTAAACGTGGTTAGCGATTGTGCATTACACTAGGTTGTTACAAGCGGATACATTTGCACACAAGGAGACAGGCATGCATCACACCACACCGTTGATCACCACCATTGTCGGGGGCTTGGTCCTCGCCTTTATCCTTGGAATGATTGCCAACCGTCTGCGAATCTCCCCGCTGGTCGGTTATCTGCTGGCTGGCGTGCTCGCCGGTCCCTTTACCCCGGGCTTTGTCGCCGATACTAACCTCGCGCCTGAGCTCGCCGAACTCGGCGTTATCCTGCTGATGTTTGGCGTGGGTTTGCACTTCTCACTGAAGGATTTGATGTCGGTAAAGTCCATTGCCATTCCCGGCGCCATCGCGCAAATCGCGGTGGCCACGCTACTGGGAATGGGGCTGTCGTGGGCGATGGGCTGGTCGTGGATGACCGGTCTGGTGTTTGGCCTCTGTCTCTCCACCGCCAGTACCGTGGTGTTACTGCGTGCGCTGGAAGAGCGTCAACTGATTGATAGCCAGCGGGGGCAGATCGCCATTGGCTGGCTGATTGTTGAAGATTTGGTGATGGTCCTGACGCTGGTGCTGCTGCCCGCCATTGTCGGAATGCTGGAAGAAGGCAACGCCAGCCCCTCTCTGCTGTTCTGGGACCTGATGCTGACCATCGGCAAAGTCGTTGCCTTTATGGTGCTGATGATGGTGGTCGGTCGTCGCGTGGTGCCGTGGATCCTGGCAAAAAGTGCCGCCACCGGATCGCGTGAACTGTTCACCTTATCCGTACTGGCCCTGGCGCTGGGTATCGCTTTCGGTGCGGTTGAATTCTTCGATGTCTCCTTCGCCCTCGGCGCCTTCTTTGCCGGTATGGTGCTTAACGAATCCGAACTCAGCCACCGTGCCGCGCACGATACTCTCCCACTACGCGATGCGTTTGCGGTGCTGTTCTTTGTCTCGGTCGGTATGTTGTTTGACCCGATGATTTTGATCGAGCAGCCGCTGGCGGTGCTGGGCGCGCTGGCGATCATCGTGCTCGGGAAATCCATCGCGGCCTGGCTGCTGGTGACGCTGCTCGGCCACTCGCGCCGCACCGCCATAACCATTTCAGTAAGTCTGGCGCAAATTGGGGAATTCGCTTTTATCCTTGCCGGATTAGGTATTTCACTCGGCATGTTGAGTGATGAAGGACGCAATCTGGTGCTGGCGGCTGCGATCCTCTCCATCATGCTGAACCCGATTCTGTTTACCCTTCTGGAGCGCTACCTCGATAAGACTGAAACCATCGAAGAGCAGACGCTGGAAGAGGCGATTGAAGAAGAGAAGCAGATTCCGCTGGATATCTGTAATCACGCGGTCATTGTGGGTTATGGCCGCGTTGGCAGCTTGCTGGGCCAGCAGCTGATGGAAGCCGATGTGCCGCTGGTGGTGGTGGAAAATTCCCGTCCGCGCGTTGAAGCGCTGCGTGAGCAAGGGATCAAGGCGGTGCTGGGCAATGCGGCACGCGTCGATACCATGGAGTTAGCCCGACTCGACTGTGCACGCTGGCTGCTGCTGACCATTCCAAACGGTTACGAAGCCGGGGAAATTGTCACCGCCGCGCGTGAGAAGCGTCCGGATATCGAAATTATTGCCCGCGCGCATTACGACGATGAAGTGAATTACATCATGGAACGCGGTGCCAATCGCGTGGTGATGGGCGAGCGTGAGATCGCCAACAGCATGCTGAACGTGCTGCAGGAAGAGATCGCGCAGAACCCGATTGTGCGGGAGTGCCCGATATAACAGACACCGTAGCGCCATAATTCAACTGATACCGTAGCGCCGCTATTCAACATACACCGTAGCGGCGGGATTAATCGCGCAATTCAAGTAGCACCGCTGCCAACAAACGCGCGATAAATCGCGCCGTTACGGGTTCACTGTTACCTGTCCCAGTACGACTCTTCTAAACTGTCTTCCCGCTCAGGCAGCCCGCGCATCAGACGCGGTGAATGCTGATTCAGCACCTGATAACTCACCCGGTTGGCATACTTACACACCTGCGCCAGCGACGAATAGGTGAGATAACCGCGTGCGTGTTTGCTGGAGTTCGGCACTTTCTGGCGGTGGAAATTATTGGCGGTGATGTCGTGCAGCAGCGCGGCCAGAGCACCATCGCCCGCGCCGTTGGTGTTCATGATCTTCTCAGGGCCGCCCATATAAGGCGCGATGTGCGAGAAGATGCGCAGCGGCTGCTGGCAATCCTGATGACGCATAGCGCGGCTGAACTCATATTGGTTGAACTCGGCAATTGCGCCCGGCAGCAGCGGATGATTGGTTTTGCGCTTGAATTCATCTTCGGTGAAGCCAGCCATATACAAACCGGTAGGGCCAGCAGTGCACAGCACCAGATCCACCCAGTCCAGCGCAATATTCGACGCCAGCAGCGGATCCTGCTCACTCGTCAGCGCCAGCGCCTCTTCTTCGTTCATCGCCACGATCGATACATGATCGCGCAGGAAATCGCGCCAGAACTGCGGATCGTCCTGAATCACGTATTTGGTTCCCAGCGTCAGCACCACCGGCACGTTATGTTTTTTCGCGTAGTCGATGGCACGCAGCGTGGCCGCTGGCATCGGTTCACCCGGCTGGCAGCGCACCAGATAGGAAGTCAGCACCAGCGCCGACGCCCCGGCAATCACCTCTTCCGGAATGCTGTCCGCCTGCAGTTGGTTCATTAAACCCGGGCTGATGGCAAAGGTGCGTTCGCCCTGCTCACCAATCAGAGTGAAGCAGCGGCCAATCGCGCCATCCACGCCTTGCAGGAAGTTGAGATCCATACGGCTGGAGGTGTTGCACAGATAGCGATAAGCGTAGCCGCCAATCTGGATGTTGTTGCACATCACGCCGAGCAATACCGAACGGTCATCGGCCAGCACAGAATAGTTGTGCAGCGTGTTACCGATGGTGCCGCCGGCAAACTGATGGCTGATCAGCGCATCGCGCATCAGCTCGTTGTACAAAGCTTCTGCGGTAGCATCGTCGATCACCAGCGAGTGACCGGCGCTCAGCCCGTAGCGTTGCAGAAAGTCATCATCAACTTTGGCTTCAATATCCACCAGCGTCTGGTCGATACCCACCACCCAACTGCCCTCTTCCTGCTCCTGAGGTGTGGCTTGCAGCAGCGGATCGCGCGCGTTAACGGGGAAATAGTGTTTGGATTTGCGTTTGCCGGGAAATTTCATCGTGGCTGCCGTAAGGGAAATCTGGCAGAGAATGATATCACACTCTCTGCCAGCACTTTATCGGCGTGCGTTGACCAGCTGAACCATCATCTCGATGTGCTCGTCATCGGCGTTGAGCGCGGGAATGTATTCAAACTTCTCGCCACCGGCGTGCAGGAAGAACTCACAGTTCTGCTCGCTGATCTCTTCCAGGGTTTCCAGACAATCTGCGGAGAAGCCGGGACTCATCACCTGAACATGTTTGATGCCCTTGGCCGGTAAACCTTGCATGGTTTCGTCGGTGTACGGTGTCAACCATGGCTCGCGACCAAAGCGTGACTGGAAGGTCATCATGATTTTGTGTGGCGCGATGCCCAACGCGGCAGCCAGCGCCTCGGTGGTGTCTTTGCAGCGCTGAGGATAATCATCACCTTCGTCGGCAAAGCGCTGTGGGATGCCGTGATACGACAGCACCAGCAGGTCCGGTTCGCCATGCTGCGCAAACGAACGCTCAACCGAAGCCTTCAGTGCTGCGATATAGGCAGGATGCTCGGCATAATCGCGAATGAAAGCCACTTCAGGCAGGGAGCGCAGCGGTTTAAAGCTGGCGGATAATCCGTCCCAAACGGCAGCCACCGTCGAGCACGAGAATTGCGGATAGAGCGGCAACACAATCAGTTTGGTGACACCCTGGTCCAGCAAACGCTGTACCGCCCCGTCGAGGCTTGGCTGGCCGTAGCTCATGCCCAGCTCAACCGGCATATCCACGCGCTGCGCCAGCGCATCGCGCTGCTGCTTGCTGAACACCATCAGCGGAGAGCCTTCTTTCATCCACACCGAGGCGTACAGTTTCGACACGCGCGGCGAACGGAACGGCAAAATGGCGAAATTGAGAATCGGCCACCACAACCAACGCGGTGTATCCACCACGCGCGGGTCGCCAAGGAACTGTTTCAGATAGCGCTTAACGGCAGGTGTTGTAGGCGCATCAGGTGTGCCTAAGTTGACCAGCAAAACCCCAGGCTTTTCTTGCCTCATTGGTATTTCCTTGATGTCAAAACGAATGGATCAAAATCAGGGGGAAATTGTAGCGGAAATCGTGGGAGGGGAAAGCAATTGCTGCAAAAGGGCCGGACAACCGGCCCCTGATCCGCATTAACCGAGAATACCGGCCAGCTGCGTGCTCACTTCAGCCACCTTACGGGTGCCGTCGATCTTGTGATACTGGGTGTTACCGGCTTCCGCTTCTTTGCTGTAGTAAGCAATCAGCGGTGCAGTCAGCTGATGGTATTCCACCAGACGCTTACGCACGGTTTCTTCCTGGTCGTCTTTACGCGTGGTCAGCTCTTCGCCGGTCACGTCATCTTTGCCTTCCACTTTTGGAGGATTATAGGTGACGTGATACACGCGGCCAGACGGCGCATGCACGCGACGACCAACAATACGATCCACAATCAGTTCGTCCGGTACGGCAAACTCCAGCACGAAGTCCACATTGATGCCCGCGTCTTTCATAGCATCAGCTTGTGGGATAGTGCGTGGGAAGCCATCGAGCAGGAAACCGTTTTTGCAGTCTTCCTGCGCGATACGCTCTTTAACCAGCGCAATCACCAGCTCGTCTGTCACCAGTTTACCGGCATCCATGATGGCTTTCGCCTGTTGGCCCAGTTCGGTGCCTGCTTTAACTGCCGCACGCAACATGTCACCGGTGGAGATTTGCGGAATACCGTATTTCTCCATGATGAATTGAGCCTGAGTGCCTTTACCTGCGCCCGGTGCCCCGAGCAGAATAATACGCATTGCGTAATTCCCCTTGCGAATCGCATTGATCAATCTGAGAAGGCCAAGAACATACCATTATGACCCGCGCACCACAAGGAAACGGGCGCGCTTCCGGTGAAAGCTTTACTTTGACTTGCTTTAGCGCAAAACACCAGCAGAGTGCCCGTTTTTAAGAATCAAGGCTAACGCTAAACACTTCTTTCAGACGTCTCTTCAGGATCGGCGTGACGTTTTGATTTTTGTTCACACCGCCGCGCACGTTGGCATGCAGGCGCAATCGGTGATGAGCGGGAAGCAGATGCATATCCTGCGGTAAGTCGGGCAAGGTAAGACTGACCGGCATGGGGAACAGGGCGAACGGTAAGCCGTGCTGCTGAATCGATTGCAGCTGAACCGGGGCCTCAAGCGTAATATTATCCACGCTAGCGATATTAAACGGCCGCCAGTCGCTGTTTTCCATCATTTCAAGGGTTTGATCCAGTGACGAGCCAAAGGCCAGTCCCTGCTCAAATAACCGCAATTCGCTGCGCACCAGCGTGCTGAAATCGCAGGTTTTCAATGCAATTAACACCAGGTCACTGCTTAACGCCGCATGACGATCGAGCCGCGCCACAAACAATCGCGCATCGCTGATTAATCGTTTATGCAACAAGGTGGCAAAGGATTCCGAGGCGTCGGTCACGCCCTGACTTTGACACTCCGCCAGCGAGCGCACCCGCCCCTGCAGCATGTCGACATGCTCCACCAGCGCAATGTTACCAGCCATCATCGGCACTGCGGGTAACACACTCAGTTCACTGACCGGATATTGCGAAGCGTAACGCGTTTGATTGCGCGCCTGTTCCTGACGTAAAAACAGTTGTGAGAGCAGCACCCGCGAAATATGCAAAGAAGGTGCAAAGAAGA
The DNA here is from genome assembly GCF_011752685.1 of Candidatus Pantoea communis. Classification (NCBI taxonomy): domain Bacteria; kingdom Pseudomonadati; phylum Pseudomonadota; class Gammaproteobacteria; order Enterobacterales; family Erwiniaceae; genus Pantoea; species Candidatus Pantoea communis. The sequence goes on along the minus strand of NZ_VWXC01000008.1, from coordinate 202,478 downwards.
GGTCGTAATTTTCCAGCCGATAGTGACGTGAAAGCAAGCCGCGAAGTCGATCGCGCGCTGCCGCCGCCCTGGCAGAAGCATGTTGGTGATCCATCGCGTGAGATTTCTCTAATTATAAAGATGCTGTGTGTGTCGCAGATTGAGGGGGAACATTAGCCGCGTTAAACACAGACAACGCCATCCGTCAACCCGCCATAATCTGGGGGAAAGGTTAGGCCAATGCGGCTGGACATTAAAATGATATAAACTGACAATCCCTGTTAGGTTTTTACACAGGGGATGAGTATGACCGCGCTTCCGTCGTTACGTGCACTGCACTATTTTCATCAGGCAGCACTGCACAGCAGTTTTAGCGTGGCGGCCGAGCGTCTTCATGTGACACACAGCGCCATTAGCCATCAGATTCGACAGCTGGAAAGCTGGATGGGAAAGCCCTTATTCGTCCGTACCAATGGGCGCGTCAAATTAACCTCACACGGCGAGCGCTTGCTGGTGAGTTGTCAGAAGGCGTTTAGCGAACTCTCCACCACCTGCGAAAGCATTCGCACCGGCATGCGTCATCACCTCAGCGTCTCTTGCGCGCCCAGTTTTCTCTCGCAATGGCTGATTCCACGTATTAGCAGTTTTTATCAACGCTATCCCGATATTGAAGTGCAGTTTCAGCCGCTGGTGGAGATCGACCAGTTGCGCAGTGAACACACCGATGTGCTGATTCTCAGCTATGAGCAGTCACCGGATGAGGATATTGATGCTACGCTGATCAGCGATGACTACATCGGCCCGCTGTGCGCGCCTCAGTATGCCGCGCGTTTTCGCAATGAGCAGGATTTAGCCACACTGCCGCTGCTGCATGCCGATACACGACTGCACGCATGGGCCGAGTGGGCGAAAACCAGCGGTGCGCGTGGCAATTATTGGGTCGGTAAGCATTTCGATAATCTCACTCTGGGCATTCAGGCGGCGAGAAATGGCTTAGGGGTGATCATGGCCCCGCGCTTACTGGTCAGGCAGGAGTTGAGCGACGGTACGCTTATCGCCCCATTGGGATTTGTGCGTGTGGACCGCGCTACCTGGATGATGACAAAAATGTCACGTCAGCATGATGCGGAGATAACGTTATTCCGGGATTGGCTGCGCGATCAGGCGCTGCATTAAAAGAAAGGTCGGCATTCAATGCCGACCTTTTTGTCTCTTGCCAACCCTGCTGCCGGTATTGATGCCAACCGGCGCGGGCGCTGAATGGCTTATGCCGTCAGCAGTTGGTTCATACGACGGATAAACTGGTTAGGATCGTCCAGCGTGCCGCGCTCAGCCAGCAGCGCCTGATCCAGCAGCAGCTCAACCCATTCAGCAAAATGCGCTTCGTCATGGGTATCCGCCACGCGTTTCACCAGCGTATGCTCCGGGTTGATTTCGAAGATGTACTTCACATCCGGCACTTCCTGGCCCGCAGCAGCAAACAGCTTCGCCATCTGGGTGGTCATTTCGTTGGCGTCGGTGGTGACAATCGCCGGGGTGTCGGTCAGACGATGAGTCAGACGCACCTCTTTCACACGCTCGCCCAGCAGCGTTTTCACGCGCTCAACAAACGGCTCCAGCGCTTTTTCCGCTTCCTTCTGCTCTTCGGTCTCTTCATCGGCCAGTTTGCTCAGCGACTCATCCGCTTTGCTCACTGACTGGAAGGTTTTACCGTCGAACTCGGTCAGGTAGCTCATCATCCACTCGTCGATACGATCGGACAGTAGCAGTACCTCGATACCTTTTTTGCGGAACAGTTCCAGATGCGGGCTGCTCTTCGCGGCGGCATAGCTGTCAGCAGTGATGTAGTAAATCTTATCCTGCCCTTCCACCATGCGGCTCAGGTAATCGTCCAGCGAAATGGTCTGCTCAGCGCCTTCACTCTGCGTGGTGGCAAAGCGCAGCAGTTTAGCAATCGCCTGCTGATTGGTGTTGTCTTCGGCGGGGCCTTCTTTCAGGACCAGACCAAACTCTTTCCAGAACTGCTGGTATTTTTCGGCGTCGTCTTTAGCCAGTTTTTCCAGCATCTGCAGGCTACGCTTGGTCAGCGCGGCGCGCAGGCTCTGGGTGACACGGCTGTCCTGCAGGATTTCACGCGAGACGTTCAGCGGCAGATCGTTGGAATCTATCAGGCCACGCACAAAGCGCAGGTAGTTCGGCATGAACTGCTCGGCATCGTCCATGATGAACACGCGCTGCACATACAGCTTCAGGCCGTGTTTGCTGTCGCGGTTGAACATGTCGAATGGCGCACGCTGCGGGATGTACAGCAGGCTGGTGTACTCCTGCTTGCCTTCCACACGGTTGTGGCTCCAGATCGCCGGATCGCTGTAATCATGGGCGATGTGTTTATAGAACTCGTTGTACTCTTCGTCGCTGATTTCAGACTTGTTGCGCGTCCACAGCGCCTGAGCTTTGTTGATCTTCTCCCAGGTAGTGGTGTCGTTCTCTTCGTCTTTGGTCTCAATCTCAACCGGCAGCGCAATGTGATCGGAGTATTTGCTGATCACGTTGCGTACGCGCCACGCATCGAGGAAATCATCCTCACCTTCGCGGAAGTGCAGCGTGATTTCGGTACCGCGATCGGCTTTCTCAATTTCTGCCAGAGTGTATTCACCCTCGCCCGCCGATTCCCAGAACACGGCTTCATCGGCTTTCGCGCCCGCAGCACGAGTACGCACGGTGACTTTATCCGCAACGATAAACGCCGAGTAGAAGCCCACGCCGAACTGACCGATCAGCTGACTGTCTTTCGCCTGGTCTGAGCCCATGGATTCAAGGAAGGATTTGGTGCCGGACTTCGCGATGGTACCGAGGTTCTCAATCACCTCATCACGGCGCATGCCGATACCGTTATCGCTTAAGGTCAGCGTACGATTATCCTTATCGACCGAGATACGCACGCGCAGGTCGCCATCGCCTTCATACAGATCCGGCGTGGACAGGGCGCGGAAGCGCAGTTTGTCAGCGGCATCAGAGGCGTTGGAGATCAGCTCACGCAGGAAAATCTCTTTGTTTGAATAGAGAGAGTGAATCATCAGATGCAGAAGTTGTTTTACCTCTGACTGGAAGCCACGCGTCTCTTGTCCTTTCATGGTCATTGCTACCTCAACTAAATCGGGGTTGATCATAGGTTGAGAGAGAAATGGGGATGATGATGGGAATTTCAAGCCGATGTCGGTGAAGACATCGGCAAGTGATTAGAATTTAATCTTGTGGCGTCCAGCGAGCGAGTGCGACAGCGTGGTGCCATCGACCATTTCCAGCTCACCACCGACCGGCACACCGTGTGCAATGCGGCTGGCATCAACGCCATATTGCCCGCACAGCTCAGCAATGTAGTTGGCCGTCGCTTCACCTTCCACGGTAGGGTTGGTAGCAAGGATCACTTCGGTCAGCGTTTCACGCTCGAGGCGCTGCTCTAACCGGTCCAGACCGATATCTTGTGGACCGATGCCATCCAGCGGTGACAAGTGGCCCATCAGCACAAAGTAGCGACCGCCAAACTGGCCGGTTTGCTCAATGGCGTGGATATCGGCAGGACTCTCCACCACACAAATCTGGCCGTTTTGTTGACGACGCGGATTGGCGCAGATGGTGCAAATTTCCTGCTCGGTGAAAGTGCGGCAATCGGCACAGTGGCCGATTTCCGACATCGCGCGGGTCAATGCCTGCGCCAGACGCATGCCACCGCTACGATCGCGCTGTAACAGCTGAAAAGCCATGCGCTGCGCCGATTTCGGGCCTACACCCGGCAGGCAGCGCAAGGACTCCATCAAAGATTCAAGCAGTGGACTGGTTTGCATCAGAACGGCATCTTGAAGCCAGGTGGCAGCTGCATACCAGAAGACACAGAGGCCATTTTCTCTTTCTGCGTTTCATCAATGCGACGTGCCGCATCGTTAAAGGCTGCCGCAATCAGATCTTCCAGCATGTCTTTGTCGTCTTCCAGCAAGCTTGGATCAACTTCAACACGACGGCAGTTATGTGCACCATTGATGGTGACTTTGACCAGGCCAGCGCCTGATTCACCGGTCACTTCCAGCGCGGCAATCTCTTCCTGAACTTTGGCCATTTTGTCTTGCATCTGCTGGGCCTGTTTCATCAGGTTGCCCAATCCGCCTTTACCAAACATAGTCTTCTCTCTCTGCTGGGGCTGCGCGCCACTCACGCGCGACAGCGGGTGTTCAAACGGGTCGAATACTCTCTTCATCCAGATCGGCATCGAAGAATCGACGCAATGTCTGAATGTGAGTATCGCTTTCAATCGACTGGCGCGCCTGCACCAGTTTCTCTTCATAAATGGCCTGACGCCATTCCAGTGGCGTCAACACCGCAGGATTATCGTCTTCAACGATGGTCAGTTCAACCGTTTGTCCGGCTGCCTGACTGAGCGCTTCCGTCAACGCCTGTTTTGCCGACGCTGAATTCAGGTGACGCTGACTGCTGCGCAAATGCAGCGTGACGGCGTTCTCGCCCACCTCTTTCCACGCGTTTAACGCCACCTGCTGCACCAGTTTTGGCAACGTCAGTGCGGCTATTTCGGCGGCCCACGCATCGCGCTGCTGGGCTTCTTCGGCCAGACGAAGCGCCAGCTCAGGCGTTTTCTCATGCTCCAGAGCGGAACGCAAGGCTTTTGGCGTTGCGATGGGCTCTGCTTTTACCTCGACCGTTTGCTGGGCTTTCCAGCGATAGGCTTCTGGCTTCGCGGGCGTTTTTACCGCGGGTTCAGACGCACGCTGCTGCACGCGTTCGGTGACACTGGCAAGACGTTCCAGCGCCGGGTTCGCCGGCCGCGCGGGACGCGCTGCCGGCTCACTCTTTTTTGCTTTGCCGGCTCCCTGACGCAGCAACTGCGTTCGCGCCTGTAACAGCTGGCTGGTGGAGTCGGACATATGTTCTGGCGCCGGTTGCATATCGGCGTAATCATCAGCCATCGGCGGTGCGTCCTGCATTGGCGGCGCCATCTGCGGCTGCGCGGCAGAGGCGGTGCGAGGTGCCGAAGAAGTGGCTGCAGGTCCGGGAGCGGAAGCCGCTGGCGTTGCTGACGCGGCAGTGTTGGCTGACGAAGCTGGAGCAGTAACCTGAGCGGAAGAGGCCGGCGCAGCAACGCCTGCGGATGCAGCAGACGCTTGCGGTGCCGCCTGCGGGATCAGACTGGGCCGCGCAACCGGCTCGGCAATGGTCGCCTGCGGATGGAACGCCAGCGCGCGCAGCAGCGTCATCTCGACACCGAGGCGACGATCCGGTGCCAGCGGCAGATCTTTACGTCCCATCAACAAAGTTTGGTAGTAGAGCTGCACGTCGGCGGGCGGTAAGACGCGCGCTAAATCGCGCAGGCGCTGTGCCTGATTCACATCATCCTCGCCCAGCGAAGCCGGCAGCAGTTGCACCATTGCCACGCGGTGCAGCAAACGCAGCATCTCGACCAGCAGCGCTTCCCACTCGACACCACGCGATGCCGCCTGATTCAGCAGTGCCATCACCTGTTCACCCTGGCCCTCCACCAGCGCTTCAATCAGCGCCAGCGGCTGTTCGTCATCCAGCGTGCCCAGCATTTGCGCCACGGTTTCACGCGTCACGCTGCCCTGCCCCATGGCAATCGCCTGATCGGTGAGACTCAGGGCATCACGCATACTGCCATCAGCGGCACGCGCCAGCAGATGCAGTGCACGCGGCTCGGCGGCAATCTGCTCCTGCTGCAATATATGCACTAACTGCTGCTGAATTTGCTCGACGTCGAGCGCTTTAAGATGGAACTGCAGGCAACGCGACAGAATGGTCACCGGCAGTTTTTGCGGATCGGTGGTCGCCAGCAGGAATTTGACGTGCGACGGCGGCTCTTCCAGCGTTTTCAACAGCGCATTAAAGCTGTGACGCGAGAGCATGTGCACTTCATCGATCAGATAAACCTTGAAGCGACCGCGCGCCGGGGCGTACTGCACGTTATCCAGCAGATCGCGCGTGTCTTCAACTTTGGTGCGTGACGCGGCATCGATCTCAATCAGATCGACAAAGCGCCCCTGCTCGATTTCACGGCAGTTATCACACTGACCACATGGCGTGGAGGTGATGCCGGTTTCGCAGTTAAGACCTTTCGCCAGCAAACGGGCGATCGAGGTTTTCCCCACGCCGCGTGTACCGGAGAAGAGATAAGCATGATGGATTCGTCCCAGTGACAATCCGTTGGCCAGCGCAGTCAGCACATGTTCCTGACCGACTACGTCAGCGAAAGCCTGGGGACGCCATTTTCGCGCAAGTACCTGATAGCTCATGTGGATTCAATCACTGGAATTTATTGAGTTGGCACAGCGGTGCGGCTAAATGAACCGGGTTCCGCCACAAGACAAAGAGGAAAAATGCAGCTTCGCAACCCCTGTTTATATGGGCAGTAGTCTAACAGCCACAACGGGATATGCCTATACCCGCGCTGCAGGCGCTGAATGTCATCGCGCATCCGCTTGAGCGGTACGATTTATCAGATATTGATACCAAGGTACGACGGCAGGAACGCGCAATGAAATGCGCCGCGATGGCCAAGGCCAGCGGCGCACAGGGCCTTAGTGGCCGGGGAAATTCACGAGGCTGTAGCAATCAATGCCGATCGCGTTAAGGCGCGCTTCACCGCTCAGATCAAACAGGTTGATCACGAACGCAGCATCTTTCACTTCACCACCGGCACGGCGGATCAGTTTCACCGTAGCTTCCAGCGTACCGCCGGTGGCCAGCAGATCGTCCACCACCAGCACCACATCACCTGGCTTAATGGCATCTTTGTGCAGCTCCAGCGCATCAGAACCGTACTCCAGCTCATAGCTCTCGCTGTAGGTTTCACGCGGCAGCTTGCCCGGCTTACGCACCGGCACAAAACCGACACACAGACCCAGTGCCACCGGTGCACCAAACAGGAAGCCACGTGCTTCGGTGCCCACCACTTTGGTGATACCTTTGTCACGATAGCGTTCAACCAGAATGGCAATCGACGCGGCATAGGCCTGCGGATCTTCCATCAAACTGGTGACGTCACGGAACAGGATGCCCGGCTTAGGGTAGTCAGGGATGCTTTTGATGCTGTTTTTGATGAGTTCAAGCTGCTGAGCAGTTGCGGTCATAAGTGTTACGCCTGGAAAAATATCTAATACGCGCAGCATCCGACAGCGCCAATACCCGGAAACCGGGTTAAGCGAAGACGTTTAAAAAGGGAAGCCACGCACGAAGATGCCCAAATCTATGCAAATACCTGTCTAAATGCAACCCTGCCGCACTTAATCGCCGCTGTCAGCATTTTCTGCCACTACCGGGATACGCCACATAAACAAAAGCAGCGCGCACAACATGATGCCCAGCATAATCCGCACCCACAGCATGTTAACTACACAAATAGAGACGGCAAAGGTGATGACAATCAGCAACATGGCGCGGCCTTTGGCGCCGGGCGGCATGGCGCGATGCTGTTGCCAGTGGCGGATATAGCGACCAAACGGCGAGCGCCACAGCAGCCAGTGGTGAAAACGCGGTGACGAACGGGCAAAGCACCAGGCGGCCAGCAACACAAATGGCGTGGTCGGTAACAAAGGTAATACAATGCCCAGCGTGCCCAGCACAATCGCCAGCCAGCCAAGACACAGAAGAAAAATTCGTTGCATGCCTGATGCCTGATAAAATCGGAACTGCGCTACGTTAACACAGTCGGAATCAGAGTGATGCCCCAACCGCCCGCACATCAACGTCTGCTCGCCATTGTCGATCAGCTACGACAGCAAATCGCACAGCAACGCGATGGTGCCTGCCGACAGCCCCGTTTTGACGCCCAACTGTTCCATTGCAAAGGCACGCGGCTCGCTGATTATCTTGCTGAGCTGGAACAGAATTTAACCCAGCTCATCGCTGCTGATACCAACGTCATACGCCGTCAGTGGCTGGCGGAGAAAGTGCTGGACCAGATTGCCGCCCTGCAACGCGAATGCCAGAGCCAGCAACTGCGCACCCCGCGTGAGCGTCCTCGCGTTGATCCGCGCCAGTCGAAGCGCGAAGAGTATCAGGGCTATGAAACGCGCTTGCTGGCGATGATCGAACAACGTGAGCAACATCTGGCGCGCGCCGAAACCCTCAGCGTGCAGCAGCAGTTGATCCGCGATATCGAAGTGCTGCACGAGCGGCTGGCACGCTGTCGCCATGCGATGCACAAACTGGAAATGTCAGGCCCGGCACGGTAGTCACCGCCCACTTTCCTTTATACCCGTCATACTTCACAGGGCAGGTGCGTTGGCTACGCTCATTCCCCCCGTGTCTGCATGAGTAAGCCCCTGCGGGTTCATTCCTTTGCCACTTGCCTGCACCTGAAATTATTTAGGATATATACTCCCCCTATGAATGAAGGAGGAAAATCATGACCCTAATTATGTGGATAGCGATTGGCGTGGTGGCTGGCTGCATCAAGCGCATGGTTTTTCCCGGTCGGCCGGGTGGGTGTGTTCCGACGCTGGTGCTGGCCGTGATTGGTGCGTTAATTGGGGGTTACATCGCGACTTATTTTACAACGGGTGATTTAGCGACGTTGCATCCCGCTGGCTTTGGGGTGGCACTGCTGGGTTCCATTTTGATGCTGCTGGTGGCGGCAAAATTACGTATTTAACAAGGAGAAATCATGTCACTGGAAACTGCATCCGATGAGATCAAACTGGCAGTGGATTTGATACAACTGCTGGAAGAGAACCAGGTGCCGACCGCAACCGTGTTAGCCGCGCTGGCGATTGTCCAACGCGATTATCAGCAGAAACAGGCGGCAGAGGGCGTTAATTAACGCGCCGAGGAGAGGGTGGGACTGAGCCGCAGCATATCAATAAAGGCATCCACCAACTGCGGCGCATCTGTCGCCAGATCAAACGCCTGTGGGTTAAACAGCCAGTTTTCCATCATACCGTTGATATAGCCGCACATCAGACGCGCCGATTGCAACGTGTTCAATCCCGCAGGCAACTGGCCCACTTCGATACACTCACGTAGCACCAATTCAATTCGGTCGTAACACTCAAGCAGTAAACTTTGACGCATATCCTGTAATGTCGACATTTCGCCAACGAATTCACATTTATGGAAGATAATCTCCATTAATGCGCGTCTTTGTGGATCCTTTGCTGTGGCGTCAAGGATATAGATCAACATCGAACGGATAACAGAAAGTGGATCGCCCGGGTATTTTGTCTGATACTCAAGTTCCACATCGTCAAGCCCAGCGTCACACCGAAGCCAGATTTCATGCAGAACATCGGCTTTATTTTTGAAATGCCAGTAGATAGCACCGCGCGTGACGCCGGCCGCTGTTGCGATATCTGCCAGGGATGTGGCAGCCACACCGTGTTCAGAGAAGTGTGCTAAAGCGGCATCCAGAATTTGGTTCCGCGTTTCAAGTGCTTGCGCTTTGGTTTTTCGTGCCATAGAGGACTTTTTTTACAAACTGGCAAGTTTACATACATTTGTGAATGTATGTACCATAGCACGACCCGTGTTTTAACGCAGCAATGGGTTTATCGGTTTGTGATCCATTGATCATTTGATATCGGACACTAGAGGTTTATTTATGAATAAAAACAGAGGATTAGCGCCTCTGGCGGCCGTCCTGATGCTTTCAGGCAGCTTTGTGTTAACAGGATGTGATGATAATAAATCCCAGCAAGCCGCCCAGCAGCAGCCCCCAGAAGTGGGTGTTGTGACGTTAAAAAACGAGCCTTTGAAAATTACCACCGAACTGCCAGGACGTACTTCGGCATTCCGCGTGGCAGAAGTGCGCCCTCAGGTGTCAGGCATTATTCTGAAGCGTAATTTTGAGGAAGGAACGGATATCAAAGCAGGCGTGTCCCTGTATCAGATCGATCCGGCAACTTACCAGGCGGCTTATGACAGCGCCAAAGGCGATTTAGCACAGGCGCAAGCCAATGCACACGTCGCGCAGTTAACCATCAAACGTTATAAGCCGCTGCTGGGTACTAAGTACATCAGCCAGCAGGACTATGACACCGCTGCGGCCACCGCTGCACAGACGGCTGCAGCCGTTCAGGCAGCCCAGGCCAATGTGGAAACCGCCCGCATCAATCTGGCTTACACCAAAGTGACGTCGCCGATCAGCGGTCGCATTGGTAAGTCGTCAGTCACTGAGGGCGCTCTGGTCTCCAGCGGTCAAACCACTGCGCTGGCAACCGTGCAGCAGCTCGATCCAATGTATGTCGATGTGACCCAATCCAGTGATGATTTCCTGCGTTTGCGCGCAGAGCTGGAATCCGGTCAGCTGAAACAGAATGACGGCAAAGCCAACGTCACGCTCTTGATGCAAAACGGTAACGCATACACGCAGACAGGCACATTGGAATTCTCTGATGTGACCGTGGATGAAACCACCGGCTCTATCACGCTGCGCGCCATCTTCCCGAACCCGGACCATCGCCTGCTGCCAGGGATGTTTGTGCGTGCGCGTCTGGATGAAGGCACCAACCCAACCGCACTGCTGGTACCGCAACAGGGCGTAACTCGTACCCCAACGGGTCAGGCAACCGCGATGGTAGTGGGCGCAGATAACAAAGTGGAAGTCCGTAATATCACCGCTAATCAGGCATTTGGCGACAAATGGCTGGTAACGGATGGCCTGAAAGAAGGCGATCGCGTGATCACCGTCGGTCTTCAGCGTGCCAAGCCAGGTGCGCAGGTGACACCACAAGAAGTCAAAGATGATGCCAAAGCAGCACCGGAATCACAGTCTGCTAAATCATCGTCCTAAACAGGAGCCACTGATACATGGCTAAGTTCTTTATCGATCGCCCCATTTTTGCCTGGGTGCTTGCCATCATCATTATGCTGGCAGGTACTCTTGCGATTATCAGCTTGCCGATTGAGCAATATCCCAATGTTGCGCCGCCGGCCGTTGAAATCCAGGCAACCTACCCGGGTGCTGATGCGAAAACGCTGCAGGATTCGGTAACCCAGGTTATCGAACAAAACATGAACGGCATCGATGGCCTGATGTATATGGCCTCGAGCAGTGACTCGTCCGGTACTTTAACCCTGACGCTGACCTTCCAGTCCGGTACCAACGCCGATATCGCGCAAGTACAGGTACAGAACAAGCTGCAGCTGGCGATGCCACTGCTGCCACAGGAAGTACAGCAGCAAGGTATTCAGGTTAAAAAATCCTCCAGCAGCTTCCTGATGGTAGCGGGCTTTGTCAGTGATGACGGCAGCATGACGCAGAATGATATCTCTGACTATGTTGCTTCAAACATCAAAGACCCGATCAGCCGTACGCCTGGCGTCGGTGATACTCAGGTGTTTGGTGCGCAGTACGCGATGCGCATCTGGCTCGACCCGCACAAACTGAACAACTACCAGCTGACGCCGGTCGATGTCATCAGTGCGTTGGGCACCCAGAACACCCAGGTCGCCGCCGGTCAGTTAGGGGGTACACCGCCCGTACCTGGCCAGCAGTTGAACGCCTCGATCATTGCCCAGACCCGTCTGACCAATACCGAAGAGTTCGGCAATATTATGCTGAAAGTGAACCAGGATGGCTCACAGGTACGCTTGCGTGACGTGGCGAAGATTGAACTCGGTGGTGAAAACTACGAGATCATCGCTCGCTACAACGGCAAACCGGCTTCGGGTATCGGTGTGAAACTGGCAACCGGTGCGAATGCATTGGATACCGCCAAAGCGGTGAAAGATGAGCTGGCCAAACTGCAGCCGTTCTTCCCGGCTGGCATGAAAACCGTTTACCCGTACGACACCACGCCGTTCGTGAAGATCTCGATCTTCGAAGTGGTGAAAACGCTGTTTGAAGCGATCGTGCTGGTGTTCCTGGTGATGTACCTGTTCCTGCAGAACTTCCGCGCCACGCTGATTCCGACCATTGCGGTGCCGGTGGTGCTGTTGGGTACGTTTGCGATTATCAGTGCCTTTGGTTACTCGATAAACACCCTGACGATGTTCGGGATGGTGCTCGCCATCGGCCTGTTGGTGGATGACGCCATCGTGGTGGTAGAGAACGTTGAGCGTGTGATGGCGGAAGAAGGTTTACCGCCGAAAGAAGCGACAAAACGTTCGATGGAGCAGATTCAGGGTGCGCTGGTGGGTATTGCCCTGGTGCTGTCCGCAGTATTCATCCCGATGGCCTTCTTCGGCGGCTCGACCGGGGTTATTTATCGTCAGTTCTCGATCACCATCGTTTCCGCGATGGCACTCTCAGTACTGGTGGCGTTGATTCTGACGCCGGCACTCTGTGCCACCATGCTGAAACCGATCAAGAAAGGCGATCACGGTAAAACCACCGGCTTCTTCGGCTGGTTCAACCGCTTGTTCGATAAGAGCACCAACCACTACGTCGATAGCGTAGGTCACATCGTACGTAGCACCGGTCGTTATCTGGTGATCTACCTGGTGATCGTAGTCGGCATGGCGTATCTGTTCCTGAAACTGCCTACCTCCTTCCTGCCGGAAGAGGATCAGGGTCTGTTACTGGCGCAGGCGCAGTTGCCAGCCGGTGCAACCCAGGAACGTACGCAGAAAGTGCTGGATCAGGTGACCGATTACTTCCTGAACAAAGAGAAAGACAGCGTTAACTCGGTATTTACCGTTAACGGCTTTGGCTTTGCGGGTCGTGGTCAGAACACCGGTATTGCTTTCGTCAGCCTGAAACCGTGGGATGAGCGTGGCGATGCCAGCCTGAAAGTGCCAGCGATTGCCGGACGCGCCATGCAGGCGTTAGGTCAGATCAAAGATGCGATGGTCTTCCCGTTCAACCTGCCAGCGATTATCGAGCTGGGTAACGCCACCGGCTTCGACTTCATGCTGACGGACCAGGGTAACCTGGGCCACGAGAAGTTAACCGCCGCGCGTAACCAGCTGTTTGGCATGATTGCCCAGCATCCGGATACGCTGGTGGGCGTGCGTCCAAACGGTATGGAAGATACGCCACAGTACAAACTGATCATCGATCAGGAAAAAGCGCAGGCGTTGGGTGTGTCGCTGTCTGACATCAACACCACGCTGGGCGCGGGCTGGGGTGGTTCGTACGTCAATGACTTCATCGACCGTGGTCGTGTGAAGAAAGTGTACGTCATGGGCCAGGCTGACTCGCGTATGTTGCCAGATGACATCAGCAAATGGTTTGTGCGTAACAGCTCCGGCACTATGGTTCCGTTCTCAGCCTTCTCTTCGGCGAAGTGGCAGTACGGTTCACCACGTCTGGAACGTTACAACGGCTTACCATCGATGGAGATTCTGGGTCAGGCTGCACCAGGCAAGAGCTCCGGCGATGCTATGAACCTGATGGAAGAGCTGGCGGGCAAACTGCCTGCGGGTATCGGCTATGACTGGACCGGTATGTCTTACCAGGAACGTCTGTCCGGTAACCAGGCCCCTGCCCTGTACGCCATCTCGCTGATTGTGGTGTTCCTGTGTCTGGCCGCATTGTATGAGAGCTGGTCGATTCCGTTCTCCGTTATGCTGGTGGTGCCGCTGGGTGTGGTCGGTGCATTGATCTTCACCACCCTGCGCGGACTCAGTAACGACGTCTACTTCGTGGTGGGACTGCTGACAACCATTGGCTTGTCGGCGAAGAACGCCATCCTGATCGTTGAATTCGCCAAGGATTTGATGGAGAAGGAAGGGAAAGGTTTGGTGGAATCAACACTGGAAGCAGCACGTATGCGTCTGCGTCCAATTCTGATGACCTCACTGGCCTTTATCCTCGGTGTTCTGCCGCTGGCCATCAGTACCGGTGCTGGTTCCGGCGCACAGAACGCCGTAGGTACTGGCGTAATGGGCGGCATGGTCACCGCAACTGCGTTGGCGATCTTCTTCGTGCCAGTGTTCTTTGTGGTGGTACGTCGCCGCTTTGGTAAGAACAAAGCGGAGATTGAGCAAGGCCATCCGGTCGAGCACAAACACTAAGTTGTCACCTGTTGAAAAGGCCGCGCAAGCGGCCTTTTTTATTGCCTGAACACCGCCCTTCACCCGACCGTTCAATACCCTTACTGCGATCGCGGTTGCAATCAATTCTCTGCAGGTTCATACTATTGTTATATTATAACATTACATGAGAGTGCAGTTATGAAAGCCAATATCCATCCTCATTACCGTCCGGTGGTGTTCCACGACACCTCTGTCGATGAGTATTTCAAAATCGGTTCCACCATTAAAACCGAACGCACCATTGAGTTCGAAGGTGAAGTGCTGCCGTACGTGACGCTGGATGTCTCGTCTAAATCCCACGTCCACTACACCGGCAAGCAAAAAGATCTCACCAAAGAAGGCAGCGCCGCACGCTTCAACAAGCGTTTCGGCAGCTTCCTGACGCGCGGCAATTAATCAGGAGTTAACGCATGCAGGTTTTAAGTTCATTACGGTCTGCCAAGACCCGTCACAAGGATTGCAAAGTCGTGCGTCGTAAAGGTCGCATTTACGTGATCTGCAAAACAAATCCGCGCTTTAAGGCGGTTCAGGGAAGAAAAAAGAAAAGGTAGGAAAGTGTCGTGATAATTGGCCGGGATGCTCCCCGGCCTTTTTTTTACTTCATGCTCTGCAACATGATATCGACGTTGTGCTTGAAGGCAGCAACATAGGTCGCAGCAGGACCGTTCGCCTCGGACAACGCTTCAGGATAGAGTTCACCACCTGGCTGTGCGCCGGTTTCGCTGGCAATCTGTTTCACCAAACGCGGATCGGTCTGATTCTCCATGAAGTAAGTCTTGATGTGCTCAGCCTTCAGCTGCTTGATAATCGATGCCACATCGCTGGCACTGGCTTCGGCTTCCGTGGAGAAACCGACTGGCGCCAGGAAACTCACACCGTAACGCTGGCCAAAGTAACCAAAGGCATCATGGCTGGTCAGCACTTTACGCTTGCTTTTCGGCACTGCAGCAAACTCCGTTTTTGCCCAGCTATCCAGTTTTTCCAACTGCTGAATGTAGCTTTCACCGCTCTTGCGGATATCCGCCGCATCTTCCGGGTCGGCTTTAATCAGCGCATTCATCACGTTGGTGGCATAAATCACGCCATTGTGCATGCTATTCCACGCGTGTGGGTCAGTCACGGTTTTGCCGTCTTCTTCCATTTTGCGCGTGTTGACGCCGTTGGAGGCGACCACAATCGTGCCTTTATAGCCGGAGGCGCTGATCAGGCGATCCATCCACCCTTCCATCCCCAAACCACTCACAAATACCACATTGGCTTTAGCCAATGCCTGGCTATCCTGTGGCGTTGGTTCGAAGGTATGAGGATCGCCGTTAGGCTGCACCAGCGACTTCACGTTAACGTGATCGCCGCCCACCTGCTTAACGATATCTGCCAGCACGGTGAAACTCGCTACCACATCCACGGTTTTCGCCATGGTCAGTGGGCTAATCAACATGGCGCCAATCGCCAGACTCAACGGTAACTTCTTCATTCGTATCCCCTAATTGTATAGTTATCGACGGCGCAGCAGGCCGCCACACGGTCCTGTTAAAACAGAAAGCAAAAACAGTACGGCAGCACTCAGCACCACCGCCGGTCCAGCGGGCAGTGAGAAGTGCCAGGAAAGAATTAAACCTACCAGCGCGGCGATCATCGCCAGCAGCATGGCGATGCCGAGCATGCAGGCGAGATGGCGACTCCAGAAACGCGCGCTGGTCGCCGGTAACATCATCAATCCCACCGACATCAACGTGCCGAGCACCTGAAAACCCGCAACCAGATTCAGCACCACCAGCATCAGGAAGATGCCGTGGACGATTGGCGCGCTCCACTTGCCTTGCGCACGCAGGAAATCCGGGTCGAACGCATCAATCACCAGCGGACGGAAAATCACTGCCAGCATCAGCAAAGTGAAAGCCGCGATGCCGCCCACCAGCAGGATGGCCGCGTTATCGACGGCCAGCAGTGAACCGAACAGCACGTGCAGCAGATCGACGCTCGATCCACGCAATGACACCAGCGTCACGCCCAGCGCCAGCGAGCCGAGATAAAAGCCAGAGAAACTGGCGTCCTCTTTTAAGGGGGTGTATCGACTGACGGCACCAGAAAGCAGCGCAACGGCTAACCCCGCAATCAACCCGCCGATGCCCATCGCCACCAGCGATAAGCCGGAAACCAGATAGCCAATCGCCGCGCCAGGCAGCACCGCATGGGAGAGCGCATCGCCCACCAGACTCATACGACGCAGTGAAAGGAATACACCCAGCGGCGTGGCGCTCAGCGCTAATGCCACACAAGCCACTAATGCACGGCGCATAAAACCAAATTCGATAAACGGTTGAATCAATGTCACGAAGCCACCCTGCGCAGCAGTGGAGTTTGAGCGGAGTCAGCATCATCAAGTGACAACACATCTTTGAAGTAACGCGCGACCAGTGGTCGATCGTGCAACACCACTAATAAGGTGGTGCCCGCCTGCTGCTGCTGCTCAAGGATTGACATCAACAGCGTGACGGTTTGCGTATCGATGCCATTAAAGGGTTCATCCAGCAGCCAGACTTTACTTTGCTGCAGCATTAGGCGCGCAAACAGCACCCGCTGCAACTGGCCGCCGGAAAGCATTGAAGGCTGCGCATCGGCGAAATCACGCATCTGCACGGCATCCAGTGCGGCATCGATCTCCTGTCGCATCGCACGATTGATGCCACCAAACCAGCCGCAGCGCGGCCAGCATCCCATAGCAACCAGCTCATAAACGGTAAGCGGGAAACGGGTTTCTAACTCACTACGCTGCGGCAACCAGCCAAGCGCCTTAGGCGAAATCTTTAATTCGCAAGTCCCTGCAATCGGCGGCAACAGACCGGCGATGGTTTTCAGTAGCGTGGATTTTCCGGTGCCGTTCGCGCCGATTAATGCCGTCATACTGCCTGCCGCCAGTTCTCCGGTAACTATGGGGGTCACCGCTTGTCCCTGATAGCCGCCCTGCAAGCGGTTGAAATGCATCATTTCTGCATTCCCCAATAGATAGCGAGCGCCAGGAACGCGATAAGCAGCAGCGCGACCAGCAGACGGTCGCTAAGTGAGAGGAGTAAACCACTGTGATTCATGGAGGGAGACCAAAAACGTTATAACATAACAATTATACTACCTGATTTTCCCCGCGCGATACCCGAGAGAAAGTGTTTCAAAAGTTAACCATTTGGCGCTGACTCTGTGGCTATCACTGGATCTGAATCGATTGAGCGATAAATCCCATCGCAACGATTACGTATTCTGCACAGAGTTAACTTGCAATATTTGGCCAGAACCCCAATGATAGATTCATCCTCCTTTTTTACCGGAAGCGAAATGCAGTCTATTATTCATTGTGATATTGCTGTGGATGAGGACGATTGCGAGAAGTTGCAGGCTATTATCCAGGGGAATATTCTCAAAATAGCCGAAGCCCTGGCAGGTGATTTACAGTGGTATTCTCAAAACGCGCAATTAGTTCCCGACAGTTTTAAGATTATTTCCATTCAACCGCACGATAACAATCGATTTAAAATGCTTTACGATTTTAAGTGGGATTTATTTAATCCTTGCCTGGATTTAAATGAAACATCTACCCAGCATGAAGAGGTTTTGTTCCAGATAGTACCGGGCGCACTGGCGTTTTCAGTGATAGACAATACCCGCCCCTCGCCCGCTGACGAATTGTAATATTTGGTAATTGAGGTGAGCAAAGCTAATGAATGTGGATTATATTTAAAGAGTCGCTGAATTCTTAATATTCGTGATCGCTTCCTGATAGCTTTTCCAAATCTCGCCGCGCTGCGGTCACTGTGCAAGCTCTGGAGGGGAAAAAGATGGACGAATACTCACCAAAACGGCATGATATTGCCCAGCTTAAATTCCTGTGTGAGAACCTGTTTGACGAAAGTATGGCGACACTGACTGACAGCCATCACGGCTGGGTGAATGACCCTACTGCGGAAAGCAATTTACAGCTCAACGATTTGATTGAGCATATCGCATCTTTCACGATGAATTACAAAATTAAGCACGTTGAAGATGAAGCGCTGATTACGCAAATCGATGAATATCTTGACGATACCTTTATGCTGTTTAGCAGTTATGGAATCAATACTCAGGATCTTCAACGGTGGCAACGTTCAGCAAGACGCTTATTTAATCTGTTTGCCGAAGAGTGCGCTTTTCTCCAACAACCCAGCCATTCCTTTTAGCATCAGAGTGAGACCGGTTTATTTATGAGCAACCAAGCCTTAACCAAAACAGACTATTTGATGCGACTGCGTCGTTGTCGCTCAATTGACACCCTTGAACGGGTGATTGAAAAAAACAAGTACGAATTATCTGACAACGAACTCGCGGTATTTTATTCTGCGGCCGATCATCGTCTCGCTGAACTGACGATGAATAAGCTTTACGACAAAGTACCGGTTTCTGTCTGGAAGTTCGTCCGCTAACTATTTTTACCCGCTGTTCGTTACGCCATCTTTTCCCTTCAGGGAATGATTCACAGGCAAAGGAGTGCCAGCGTTTCGCTGTGTACTGATTTCTTGAGGATTTTTTCGGGGAGTAGAAATGGTGGAGGCCCTGCCAGCTACATCCCGGCACACGCGTCGCCTGCTGCGGCTGCTTCCTTCCGGACCTGACCGAGTTCACAAGTTAGCGTTGCGGGAGAACCAACAGGGCCCCCATTGACGAGCTCTCTTTCGAAAGCGCAGGCATTATCAAGTAACCCCCTGGCAATTGCAAGCGCAGGCCGGGTGACCGTTGTTTTCTTGAACAGCTTGCCAGTAAAACCCTGATTCTCGCCCTCCCGGCATGTTAAAGTCGCCATTTATTCGCTGAATCCGGTGCGTGTATGAATGACACAAGCAATTTCTCCGAGCGCGTCTGGCAAATCATTGCCGCGATCCCCAGAGGCAAAGTCACCACCTACGGCGATATCGCCCTGCTTGCCGGTTCACCGCGCGCAGCCCGACAAGTCGGCGGCGTATTACGTCGCTTACCCGAGGGCAGCAAATTACCGTGGTTCCGCGTCATCAATCGCCATGGCCGCATTTCTCTGCAAGGCGATGATCTCTTCCGCCAGCGCGATGCGCTGGAAGCCGAAGGCATCGAAGTCAGTGATGCCGGTGAGATTGAATTAGAGAAGTATCGCTGGGAGTACTAAGCGCACCCCTGCTGAGGTGCGGGCAGGCAACACTGTGGAGTAAAGCGTCACACGCCAGGGATGGCGTGTGCCGAGCGATCAGGGACGAGACAGCGACTTTACGCAACAGTGTTGCCTACCCGTACACTCCCCCGTCCCAGTTTTTTACATGCTTCCCAGGCAGTGCGCCCAGACTAGCACCGAGTGATTTTCACATACTCGTCGGCGCAGGCACCGAAGCAGAAGGCACCACCTGCGTTGGCGACGTTGACGGCACTGTCGTCGCCGCGCCTGGCGTGGTCTGCATCGCCATATTGGTCACAGGCACCAACAGCAGTTCCGCTTTCGTACCGCCCTGATTAATCACCGGCTTCACAGTATCGGTAATGAACGCCAGTTTGCCATCAATAGCGATAGCCGCACTTAACAGAATACGCGCATTCGGCTGAATATCGGCCGGGTTAAACGGCAGCACAAACTGGAACGGCGCCTGTTTCCCTTCAGTGCGCACCACATGCTGCGCCAGCACTTTCGATGGTGCATCGGCCAGTGAAGCGTCGGACAGCGTAACGGTCAGCACCGCATCCGGCGGCAACGCAATGCGCTGACGAATGTACACCGAACCACTAACATTAGGCTGCGTAATCGCAGCCTGCTGCCCCGCAACGGCGGAGCCCAGCGTTGGGGTGGCTACCGGCTTACTGTGATCGGCACAGCCAGCCAATGCTGCCGCCAGCGTCACACCGCTAATAACGTGCCAGAGTTTCATCGATGTCGTCTCCTTATGAACACTATGATTGTCGGCGGACAAATTGTCGGGTAGCTTTTCAACCGCCGAATGCCCTTAATTCTGGCACAAAAAACCGGATTGCGCCCAAAAGCGCTGCCAGCTCGCTGAAATCACGGCAAAATCATTGACGGAAACTGGTCGGATCTTTCACACTGACGCGATTGCCCCCCAGAGGAATCTGCTATGAGCCAGGCACTGCAAAACCTGCTTAATTTACTCGATCTCGAAAAACTCGAAGAAGGCCTGTTTCGCGGCCAAAGTGAAGATCTCGGCCTGCGCCAGGTGTTTGGCGGCCAGGTCGTCGGTCAGGCGTTATACGCAGCAAAACAAACCGTGCCGGAAGAGCGCATCATCCACTCGTTCCACAGTTACTTCCTGCGTCCTGGTGATAGCGAAAAAGCCATCATTTACGATGTCGAAACCCTGCGCGATGGCAAAAGCTTCAGCGCGCGTCGTGTCAGCGCGGTGCAAAATGGTCACCCCATTTTCTACATGACAGCCTCATTCCAGGCACCCGAAAGCGGATTTGAGCACCAGAACAGCATGCCGTCGGTGCCAGGCCCGGACAATCTCCCCTCGGAGCAGGACCTGGCACAAAAACTGGCAGCCCATTTGCCGCTCAAACTCAAAGAAAAGTTTCTCGCTGAACGTCCACTGGATATCCGGCCGGTGCAAATCCATAACCCGCTCAAGGGCCGTGTTGATGAGCCGATGCGCCAGGTGTGGATTCGTGCCAACGGCAAGCTGCCGGACGATCGCCGCATTCATCAATACCTGCTGGGTTACGCCTCGGATCTCAACTTCCTGCCTGTGGCACTACAGCCGCACGGTAAAGGATTTTTAGAGCCTGACATGCAGGTGGCGACGATTGACCACTCCATGTGGTTCCACCGCCCGTTCGACCTCTCAGAGTGGTTGCTATACAGCGTGGTGAGCACCTCAGCTTCAGGTGCACGTGGGTTTGTACGTGGGGAGTTCTACACGCAGGATGGGACACTGGTCGCAACCACCGTTCAGGAAGGCGTCATGCGCCAACGCGACGCATAAAAAAAGGGGCGATATTATCGCCCCCTCGTCTTTTTATAATTTTAGCGCACTGCTCTTCTACCGCGCATTTCTTACTGGTTGTAAGCGTTCTCGCCGTGGCTGTTCACATCCAGACCTTCACGTTCCTGATCTTCTGGAACACGCAGGCCAACGATCATATCCGCCAGTTTGAAGCCGATGAAGGCGACAACACCTGACCAGACAATGGTCACGCCGCAGCTGAAGAGCTGAACCCAAACCTGATGGCCCATGGTCACGCCTTCTGCGTAGCCCACGCCGCCCAGTGAAGAGGAGGCGAACACACCGGTCAGAATACAACCCAGGATACCGCACACGCCGTGCACACCGAACACATCACACGGGTCATCCACACGCAGCCATTTCTTCAGGGTGGTCACACCCCAGATACCTGCCAGGCCACCGGCCAGACCGATAATCAGCGCGCCGCCGACACCGACATAACCACAAGCCGGGGTGATAGCAACCAAACCGGCGATAAAGCCAGAACACGCACCCAGCAGAGAAGGTTTGCCACGCATTGCCCACTCACCGAACACCCATGACAGCACCGCACCTGCAGTCGCCACAACAGTATTCAGGAAGGCCAATGCTGCGATTTCGTTAGCTGAAGAAGCAGAACCGGCGTTGAAACCGAACCAGCCCACATACAGAATCGCAGTACCGGTGAAGACCATTGGCAGGTTGTGCGGCTTGAACGCTTCTTTACCGAAGCCAGCACGTTTGCCCACCAGATAAGCACCCACCAGACCCGCAACGGCTGCGTTGATATGAACAACGGTACCGCCAGCGAAGTCCAGCGCGCCGTCTTGCGCCAGCAGACCGCCAGCCCACACCATGTGTGCGATTGGCAGATAAGAGAGCGTCAACCAGACCACCACAAAAATCAGTACTGCTGAGAAGCGAATACGTTCAGCAATCGCGCCCACAATCAGGCCCACGGTGATACAGGCGAAGGAAGCCTGGAACGCGACGTGAATATACTGATAGAAGCTGCCCATCACCGCTTTCAGCTCGATATTTTTCAGCATCGCCCACTGGAAGTTACCGAAGAAGGCGTTGCCCTCGCTGAAGGCCAGTGAATAACCGTAAATCACCCACAGCACGCAGACTAATGCGAAGGTCACGGCAACCTGGGTCAGCATCGACAGGACGTTTTTACCGCGAATCAAACCGCCGTAAAACAGGGCGATGCCCGGAATCGTCATAAACAGTACCAGAGCGGTACAGATCATCATAAAGGCGTTATCCGCTTTGTCCGCAACGGCAGGTGCTGCCGCCATGGCCAGAGACGGTAACAGTGCCAGGCTGGTGAGGCCCAACTTAGTCATCATTTTATTCATTTCTTTCCATCCCATCACAATTCAGAGCCCCAGTTACAGTGCTGCTTCGTCGGTCTCGCCGGTACGAATACGAATAACGCGCTGCAGTTCTGCGACGAAGATTTTGCCGTCGCCAATTTTGCCGGTGTAAGCGGCTTTGCTGATGACATCCACCACTTCATCGAGTTGATCGTCCGCAATCGCGATATCAATTTTAACTTTTGGCAGGAAGTTCACGCTGTACTCGGCACCGCGGTAAAGCTCTGCGTGACCTTTCTGGCGACCAAACCCCTTCACTTCGGTAACAGTCAGTCCCTGAATGCCAATGGAGGATAAAGCTTCACGCACGTCCTCCAGCTTAAATGGTTTGATTACCACGGTAACCAGCTTCATACGTTCCCCTCCAGATAATAAATTGAGTGAGTCTCGCGGACACGAGGAGATATAAGCAAACGCTGTGCCATAAATGAAAAAAGGTGAGCAGTCAGTGGTCTGGACGCGCTGTATCGCACTTCGTTATGTGATGGGTGGCTCAGTTTGGAAACAGGACAAAAGAAAGGTGTTGCAATATTGCACCCCTTTGGTGCTTTAAGCCTCAAAGAAGTGCATCAATACAGAACAATCCGATAAATCTGCGCAAAAAAGGTGCAATTCACCCTTCTGCTTGCGCGGGTATGCTCGCCGCGAGTTCATCACCCGCCTGCTGTAGCTGATACATCTGCCAGTAACGCCCCTGTTGAGCCAGCAACTGTGCATGCGTGCCCCGCTCGGCAACCTGACCACGGTGCAACACCAGAATCTGATCCGCTTCAGTGATGGTAGAAAGACGGTGCGCAATCACCACCAGCGTGCTGTGCTGGCGTAGTGCACGCAGCGCATGCTGAATCGCCTGCTCGGTACCGGAATCGATGTTGGCAGTCGCTTCATCAAGAATCAAAATTTGTGGCAGCGAAACCAGCACTCGCGCCAGCGCCAGCAACTGTTTTTGCCCGACCGACAGATTGTTGCCTTGTTCACCCAGCCGCGTATGAATGCCCTCTGACATCGATCGTGCCAGCGGGGCGAGCTGCACTTTTTCCAGTGCCTGCCACACCTGCTCTTCCGGGATATCGCGTCCCAGCCGCACGTTGGCTAACAAGGTATCAGCCAGCACCACCGGATCCTGCTGCACCATCGCGACGCTTTGCCGCAACGCTTCATGCGTCAACTGCGGTAAGGGGCGACCATCCAGCTCGATGCTACCGCGTGTCACCGGGTAATATCCCATCAGTAAATTCGCCAGCGTACTTTTGCCACTGCCTGTATGCCCCACCAGCGCCACAAAACCGCGCGCCGGAACCTCCAGACTAATGTGGCTCAGCACATCCCGATCATCGCGGTAGGCAAAACTGACATCGTGCAAGGCAATGCGCCCAGAAGCCAACGGCTGATTATCGCCACCGTAGCCCTGTTGTGTGGCATCCATCAGTTCGAAGATACGCTCGCCCGAAACCACCGCCTGCTGCAGCATCGATTGCTGCGTGGTGAGCTCAATCAACGGTTCATTCAGGCGTCCCAGATAGGTAATGAAGGCGTAAAGCACGCCAACCTCAAACACCCCGGGCGTGGCAAAGCTGAACAGCATAAGCAGCCCACAGAGAATCACCGCCGAAAATAGACTCAACAGCGGACGCAACAAGAAACCGTCCAGTCGCAGAGTTTCCATGCGCGCCAGATAGTGTGAGCGGCTGGCCTCGCCCATGCGTTCACCAAAGCGCGCCTGCTGGCGAAACTGCTGGATCACGCTCATGCCGTTGATCACTTCATTGAAACCATTATTGATATCCGCCAGATAGCTACGCACACGACGTGCAATCGGCGTGCTGTAACGCTGATAAATCAGCATCACCGTGAGTACCAGCGGGAAGATGACAATCGCCACCAGCGCCATGCGCCAGTCGAGCGAGAACATCGCCACCAGCATTGCGCCAATCAGTGCCGCACTGCGCAGCACGGTGGCTACTACCGTGACGTAGAGATCTTTAATCACTTCAGTATCGTTGGTGACGCGCGAAATAATCTGCCCCACCGGCTGGGTATCGAAGGCACTAAGCGGCTGACGTAGCGCCGCGTTCATCACGTCCACGCGTAACTGCTGCACCACACCAATCGCCGCGCGGTTAAACAGCAGCGCCTGGAAATAGTGCAAACCCGCAGCCAGCAGTTGCAGCAAAATAAAGCACACCAGCAGCCCGATGGCGATGGCCCAAGGCATTTGGTGTTTCGCCACCAAATTATCAATGAAGTAGCTCACCAGCACCGGACCGGTGACTTCTGCCGCCGCCGCGATCCAGAGCATGCCAACCGCCAGCCACAACGATTTTCGCCAGGGTTTACCGTATGACAGCAGGCGTTTCAGGGTTGGCCACAAACGTTGCGATTTAGCCATGATTCGCCTCCTCTGCGATTTCATCTTCATCCAGCGCCGCTTCGAGTTGCTGATAGCGGTACATATCGCGATACCATCCCTCTTTCGCTAGCAGGCAGTCATGATCGCCGCGCTGAGTCACCGCACCTTGTTGCAGCACCAGAATTTCACTGGCCTCGGTCAACGCCGATAAACGATGCGCACTGATGATCAATGTGCGGCCTTTGCCCCACTGCCGCAGGTTGTGCAGAATTTCATGCTCTGTGCGACCGTCCACCGCGGATAGTGCATCGTCGAGGATCAGGATTTCCGCATTCAGCAACAGCGCGCGGGCAATGGCAATACGCTGTTTTTGACCGCCAGAAAGCATCACACCGCGCTCACCCACTTCAGTGTCATAGCCCTGCGGCAGACGCAGAATGTCATCGTGTACACAGGCCATGCGCGCCACACGCTCAATTTCTTCCTGAGACGCATTCGGACGCCCCAGTGCCAGGTTATTGGCCACGGTATCGGAGAACAAAAATGGCGTCTGGCTCACCACCGCCAGCCGACTGCGCCAGCTATCAAGTCGCAGCTGCGTTAGCGGCAGGTTATGGTAGCGAATGTCACCCTGGTCGATGTCGAAATGACGTTGAATCAGACTCAACAGCGTGCTTTTACCACAGCCTGTTGGACCGCACAGCCCCAACATTTGCCCCGGTTTCAGTTGAAAATTAACATGGCTCAGCGCCGCGCCTGCGTTGGCGGGATAATGGAATTCACGAATGGCGACCTGTAAATCTCCAGCGTCGGCGGGCAGGACTTTCTGCCCATCCTCCACCGCCGGCGCTTCCGCCAACAGCGCGCGAATACGGCTCCATGCCGCGCTCCCACGTTCAACGATGTTGATCATCCACGCCAGCGCCAGCATCGGCCAAATCATCAGTCCCAGATACATCACGAAGCTGGTGAGCTGACCCAGCGTCAAACTACCGTGCCACACCATCCAGCCACCACCCGCAATCGCCAGCAGGTTAGAGAAACCCACGGCGATGTAAATGATGGGATCGAAACGTGCATCAACTCGCGCCACATGCAGGTTTTTCTTGCCGGTGTCGCGCGCAATGTCAGCAAACTGTTGCGATTGATGATCCTCCAGGCCAAAGGCTTTGATCATGCGAATGCTGGTGAGGCTCTCCTGTGTTTGGTCGTTCAGGCTGGAGAACGCGGCCTGGGCCACTTTGAAGCGCTGGTGCAGACGAGAACCATCTTTCTGAATGGCAATCGCCATCAGCGGCATCGGGATTAGCGCCAGCAGCGTCAGCTCCCAGCTGATTTGCACGCTCATCACCACCAGCACCACTAAGCCCATCACCAGCGAATCCACTAGCGTCAGGACGCCCTCACCGGCGGCAAACACCACGCGATCCACATCATTGGTGGCGCGTGCAATCAAATCACCAGTGCGATGACGCAAGTAGAACGCCGGATGCTGGCGACTCAGCTGGCGATAGAAATCTTCGCGTAATTCAACCGCGAGCTGGTAGGACGCACCGAACAGCAGCACGCGCCAGACATAGCGCAATAGATAGACGATGACTGCCGTCACCAGCATCACGCCGATCCACATGAAAATTTTGCCGCTACTTAAAGTGTGTTGCGTCACGCCATCAACAATCACGCCGACCACATGCGGCGGCAGCAGTTGCAATAACGCAATCACAATCAGCAAGCTGACGGCACCCAGATATCGCCGCCACTCGCGCAGGAAATACCAACTTAATTGGCTGAATAATCGCACAAGACGCTCTCTTTATGTGCCCGTTCAGGGCGCTACCGGCAACGCGGTGGTGTATTTAATCTCTTCCATGGCGAAACTGGAGGTCACATCAATCAGGCCTGGCACGCCATTCACCAGACGTTTATAAAATGCATCGTAACTTTTCATATCGGCCACCTGGATGCGCAGCAGATAATCGTACTCTCCGGCCATGCGATAGAATGCCATCACTTCAGGCATCTGCTGTACCACGGCAACAAATTGCTGAAACCAGTCGCTGCTGTGCTGTTGTGTTTTGACAAACATGAAAGCGGTGAGAGAAAGGCCCATCTTCTCCCCATCCAGCAAAGCCACGCGCGCACGAATAATGCCATCATCTTCCAGCTTTTTCAGGCGTTTCCAGCACGGCGTGGTAGTGAGATTCACCGCATCCGCCAAGGCCTGCAGTGATAATGTGCAATCCTGTTGCAGTATCGCCAGCAAAGTGCGGTCAGTTTTATCTAGCATTCGGCGCTCCAGGAGAAAAATTTTCTCTTATTCGGGCATTATACCCGGATTAAAGCAACCTTATTTTCCTGCCAGTGCCTTACACTGTGCACAATAATGATTACGGATTCGTCACATGCAAACGCCCTGGGTTCGCCACGCCATCAATGAAATTAACGCCGATTTTCAACGCTCTGCGGATACGCATCTTATTCGCTTTGCGCTGGAGGATTTTCCGGGCATCCGCTTTTACCTCAAAGATGAAAGCACCCATCCGAGTGGCAGCCTGAAGCATCGCCTGGCGCGGTCGCTGTTCCTGTATGGGTTGGCCAATGGCTGGATCCGCGAAAATACGCCTATCATTGAGGCGTCATCCGGTAGCACGGCGGTGTCAGAAGCCTATTTTGCGCGTTTGTTGGGTCTGCCATTTATTGCCGTGATGCCCGCCAGCACGGCGAAACGCAAAATTGAAATGATCCGTTTTTACGGCGGCGAGTGCCATTTCGTTGCCGATCCTTGTCAGCTGTATAGCGAATCGGAACGTCTGGCGCGTGAACTCAACGGTCATTTTATGGATCAGTTCACCTATGCCGAGCGCGCCACCGACTGGCGCGGCAACAACAACATCGCAGAAAGTATTTTCCGTCAGATGGCGCATGAACCTTTCCCGGTGCCGCATACCGTAGTGATGAGCGCGGGAACCGGCGGGACTTCGGCCACACTGGGCCGCTATATCCGTTATCAAGGGCACGATACGCGTCTGCTGGTGGTGGATCCGCAGCACTCCGTGTTCTTTGATTTCTGGCATAGTCGTGACAGCGCGCTGCGCAGCGATCGCGGCAGCATGATTGAAGGCATCGGACGTCCGCGTGTGGAGCCGTCGTTTTTACCGGATGTGATCGACGAAATGATCAAAGTACCCGATGGCGCGACAGTGGCTGCGATGCTTCATCTGGAGAAAATTCTGGGTCGTCGCCCTGGCGCTTCAACCGGCACCAACTTCTGGGGCATGCTGCAGGTGGCGAAACGCATGCGGGAAAATGGCGAGCAAGGTTCGCTGGTGACACTACTGTGCGACAGTGGTGAGCGTTATCCGGACACCTATTACAACCCAGAGTGGGTCGCGCAGCATATCGGGGATATTCAGCCGTGGCTGCGTGAGTTTTACCCTAAATAATTCGAATTGCAGGAAGGCGGCAAACGAGAGCATCCCGATGAGCTTACTGGAGTAAGTGATTCGGGTAAACGAGTGCAGCCAACGCACCTGCAATTCGAAGTATGACGGGTATGCAATAAAAAACCGGACATCCTGTCCGGTTCACTGTAAGCCTCAGCATTCGGGGGAATAATCGAGGTGTGGTGTGCTCATCCAGTGATTTAAGTAATGAGACACCGCCTGTGTCTCGCAATGTCCAATAATCGGTAAATGCGGCAGCGACGATTTCAATTGATGCATGGCGTTGCCCATGATGAACCCGCTGCCAACGCGCTCCAGCATTTCGCGATCATTCATCGCATCACCAAACGCCATACAATCCGCCATTGATAGCGACAGATGCTGGCACAGATGCGCCAGCGCCGCGCCTTTGTGGCAGTCCAGCGGCAGAACTTCCAGACAATCCCATGCGGAAAAACAGATATTGGCGCGCTCACCCAGGGCTTGCTGCAACTCTACTTTTAACGCCTGCAGCATCTCATGCGGCGCAATAAAGCAAATTTTGGTCACCTCATGCGCCGACATCTGACGCAAATCGCGCAGCTGATAATGGAAGCCGCTCATCACGTGTGCTTCCAATGCTCCCAGCAACGGTTTATCGGTGAACCAGCCCTCATCGTTGAAAATATGAATTGATGCAGGCGTTTGCCAATGCGTGTGGATCACCTCTTCGGCTACAGAAGAGGACAGATCACAGCCAAACAGCTGCTGACCTTCCAGATCGTGAATGCGTGTGCCATTGCCGGTGATCAACCAGGCCGGCAGGGTGAGCTGTTCACGTACCACCTGCACATCCATCAGATGGCGGCCCGTGGCAAAGGCAATGGTGATATCGCGCTGATGCAAGGCATGCAGGGTGTCGATGGTTTCATCCCCTAACCGATGCGTCGGCAGTAACAACGTGCCATCCATATCAAATGCCGCGAGGCGAGCCATGCAATTTCTCCTGTCTGAGTGAGGAATCTACTATCGCCTGGTAATTACGGAACTAATAGTGAATACTTTCAGGAAACTGTTCCGGATTTAGCCATGCGCCAACTTCATCGGGTTAATCAATTTCAGCGCCTGTGGCAACTCAGCCAGGGCGAGCCTCTGCGTTTGAGCGTAGCCGCCATGGCACAACACTGTTTTTGCAGTGAGCGCCATGTACGTACCTTATTACGCCAGTGGCAGGATGCAGGCTGGCTGCACTGGCGCGGCGAGTCCGGTCGCGGAAAACAAGGCGAACTGACATTTCTGATCTCACCTGAACAACTTCGCCAGCAGCTGCTAACCCAGCAACTGGAAGCGGGCGAAGCGATACAAGCGTTGCAGGTACTGGATCTTCATCCTGAGCGGCTGGTGAAAATGCTGCGGCCGCTGATGGGCGGCCAATGGCAGAACCAGGCACCGGTGCTGCGCATTCCCTATTATCGCGCGATGGAGCCGCTGCGGCCGCTGCGTCTAACCGGAAGGGCTGAGCAGCACCTGGTACGGCAGATTTTCTCTGGCCTGACGCGCTTTAATGGCGACGATGTAGAAGGTGATCTTGCGCATCACTGGCAACATGATGGCAGCGGCTGTGACTGGTATTTCTAGTTACGACCTCAGCTCAGCTGGCACAACGATGAGCCAATTCAAGCTGCGCAGCTGGTTGCTCAGTTACAGCAGATTATGCAAACCGTGCGCGGCAGTCGCCTGCTGGCCTCTATCGAACGCATTGAGGCGCCACATCCGCTGGCTCTGCGTATTCAATTGCGTCAGAGCGACTACTGGCTGCCGCAGCGTCTGGCACATCAATACTGCCTGCTGCCACATCCTGATGCAGTGGATATAGGCAGTGGCCCCTGGAAGCTGACCCATTTCACCGATGAGCTGGTTCGCCTGGAAAGTCATGCCCGCTGGCATCTGCAACGACCGCTGATTCAGGTGGTGGAATACTGGATTACTCCACAGCTGTTTGCCCATGGTCTCGGCACCAGCTGTCGCCACCCGGTGCAAATCGCCATTGGTGATCCTGACGAGCTGGACGCATTGCGCCCGGTCGATCACAGCATCAGCCTCGGCTTCTGTTATCTGGCACCGCGCATTTCCGCCAGTTTCACTGCTGCTCAGGCAACAACACTGATTGCATTAATACAACACAGTGGCGTGATTCAGCAGTTACCGTTGGATGAAGGCTTGATTTCCGCGAGCAAGGAGTTGCTGCCCGGTTGGCCCGTTCCCTCTGCCGGGATGACCACTGTCAAACTACCTGAGAGACTGACACTGCACTACCATCTCCCTATCGAACTGCATGTGATGGCGCAGGCGCTGGTGCCTTTGCTGGCCCAACAGGGCTGCGAATTAACCTGCGTTTTTCATGATGTGAAAAACTGGCGTGACGATATCGACCTGAGCGATGCCGATGTGGTGATGGGTGACCGTTTAATTGGCGATGCGCCGCTGTTTACCCTGGTGAACTGGCTGGAGAACGATCCCGTATGGACTCCCTTACGTGCCCCGGTACTCCAAGCGCCACTCATCGCTATCGCCCATCAGCCCGACCCAGAGCAACGCGCAGCATTAACACAGCAATTGTTCCAGCAGCTGATGGGTGACGGACATCTGTTGCCGCTGTTTAACTATCGCTATCAGGTGTTTGCCCCGCCCGGCGTTGAAGGCATCCAGCTCAATACATTGGGCTGGTTTGATTTCACCCGCGCCTGGATTCCACCGCCCGCAACCGCAGGGACTGTTCAGCCCGCGCCCGAGCCAGTACCATAGACGCACTGATTTTTGGGGAAATTGAGATGAAACGAGCCGTTGTCGTATTCAGTGGCGGACAAGATTCCACCACCTGCTTGATTCAGGCACTGCAGCAGTATGATGAAGTGCACTGTGTCACCTTCGATTATGGTCAGCGCCATCGCGAAGAGATTGAAGTCGCGGCAGAACTGGCGCACAAACTGGGGGCGCGTGCACACAAAGTACTGGATGTGACGCTGCTCAATGAGCTGGCAGTCAGCAGCCTGACGCGCGATAACATTCCAGTGCCCACTTACGATCCTGACGCCAGCGGGTTGCCGAGCACTTTTGTGCCGGGCCGCAATATTCTATTCCTGACCTTAGCCTCTATCTACGCCTATCAGGTGGAAGCCGAGGCGGTGATTACCGGTGTCTGCGAAACAGATTTCTCCGGCTATCCTGATTGCCGCGATGAGTTTGTCAAAGCGCTCAACAATGCCGTGAGTCTCGGTATGGCGCGCAACGTTCGCTTCGAAACGCCACTGATGTGGCTGAATAAAGCGGAAACCTGGGCGCTGGCCGATTACTGGCAGCAGTTGCCACTGGTGCGGGCGGAAACCCTGACCTGTTATAACGGCGTGAAAGGCGATGGCTGTGGTGAATGCGCGGCTTGCCATCTGCGCGCGCGCGGGTTGGCGGATTATCAGGCTAATGCTTCAGCCGTCATGGCAGCGATGAAACAAAAAAGCGGCCTTAACTGATTGCGCTAAATCGTTGGCTCGCAGTGATTGCGCGGCCTGGCTGGTTGGGAGGGTTTAGCTGATTGGCTAGCAGGAAATAATTGAGCTGCTTCGCTAGCAGGAACTGATTGAGCGTCTTCGTTCGCTGCAACTCATTGGGCTACTTAACTAGCTGGAACTTATTAAGCGGCTTCGCTGGCTGGCGTTTCTGACGCCAGCTCTCTCCGCTGTTAATGGCTTTCTACCATCAATGCCGACAAACGGTCGCGCAACTCCCCTTCCATCGGTACCGCTTTTTGCGTACGCAAATCGATGCAGACGAAAGTTAACGCGGCGTCTGCCACCACGGTGTTATCACCCGCCAGCAGCACGCGCTGCGAAATAATGCCACTTTTGCCATTCAACTGTGACACTTCGCTCTCAATATGTAATACGTCGCCCAGCACCGCCGGACGACGATAGTTAATATTGATATTGACCACCACAAACGCCAGCTTCTGATCCATCAGCCAGTGAAAAGCATCGACATCCTCCAGCCATTGCCAGCGCGCCTCTTCCAGAAACTCGAGATAACGTGCGTTGTTCACATGCTGATAAACGTCCAGATGATAGCCGCGTACTTTGATTGTGGTTTGCATTGTTGCTCCTGTTCAGACTGTGAATGCCAACTGGTATGACCTGTTGAGCATAGCACAGCCTGATTGGGTGCTTTATCAATCCTTCAAAGTCGCGACCCGCCTCACAGTTTCAGGCGATCGCTGTTACGTTCGACCAGCGCATTGCCGATGCCCGGTATTTCCTTAAGCTGATCGATGGCGGTAAACGGACCATATTGCTCGCGGTAACTGACAATCGCCTGAGCTTTCTTCAGGCCGATGCCGTTCATTGCGGCTGCGAGCTGTTCAGCGCTGGCTTGATTGATGCTGACCTGTCCCTCTTGCGGCGAGGATACTTGCGTCGCCTGCGTTTCGCTGGGGCTTTCGGCCGCGGACAGTCCGGTGGTATAGAGTGCGCCACCCAGCGCCAGCGTGATACATAGAGCGCGAAAAGTTGATTTCACCATGCTGTGTTTCTCCTTGTGTTTGACAGCCACAGCAGAGTGTCACAGCGTGTTTTCAGGCTCAAAAGGGCAATTCCAGAAATGGAAAAGGCCGCAGAAGCGGCCTTTGAGTGTTGCAGCGGATTCACATTTTTTGTGAGGCTTACTGGTTTTGTGCAGCCGCGCCGTATTTGATTTTCGCGTCTTTGCGCAGGTTTTCCAGCAGCGCTTCAAACGCAATCTGTGCGTTATTCTGCGTCACGCCTTTCACCATCTCATCAATCTGCGCCTGCGGCATATTACCCGGGCTGACTTTATCCAGTGCGACCAGCACCACGTTGCCCTGCATATCTTCGCTCACGCCCCAGGACGGTTTGTTCTCCGCGGGTTGTGGCAAGTTAAAGGCAGACTGCGCAACCGGATCTTGTGCATTACGATCAAAGGATTTGCTGGCGCTCAGGGTCAAGCCTGCCGCTTTCAGCGCATCTTCTTTACCGGCTTTCAGATCAACCAGCAGCTTATCGGCCTGAGCTTTAGCCTGCTGTGTCGCTTTGTCATGCTTCAGGGTATCGGCAATCTGCGCTTTCACCTGATCCAGCGGTTTAACGGCCTCAGGCTTGTGCTCGCTGATGCGCAGCACGAATGCACGATCGCCATCGACGCTGATGATGTCAGAGTTATTACCCGGCGCACCGTTTTGGCCCACCAGTCCACCGTTGAAGATCGCCTGCTTGACCTGATCGAAATCGAGTTCAGCCGGAACATTATCACGCGTGATCCAGCCGGTTTCCGTGACTTTCAAACCGGAAGCCTGTGCAGCACCCGCCAACGACTCGTTGTCATTGCTGGCCGCTTCACTGACTTTCTGCTGCAGCTT
Organism: Candidatus Pantoea communis; assembly: GCF_011752685.1. Classification (NCBI taxonomy): domain Bacteria; kingdom Pseudomonadati; phylum Pseudomonadota; class Gammaproteobacteria; order Enterobacterales; family Erwiniaceae; genus Pantoea; species Candidatus Pantoea communis. The sequence continues at coordinate 168,948 of NZ_VWXC01000008.1, read as the reverse complement.
GTAAAAGGCGTCGACTGCTTTTTCCTGCTTCACCTTGTCAGCAACGGCGTCATGGATCTCAGCCAGCGGCTTAATCTGCTCGGCCTGGATATCATCCAGACGTACCACCAGGAAACCGACTGAAGATTTGATCACGCCAGACAGTTGGCCTTTCTGCGTCAGGTTGGCATTTTTCAGCTCATCCGGCGTGGTGCCCGGCTCCAGCCAACCCATATCGCCGCCTTTGCGTGCCGAAATTGGGTCAATGGATTTGCTTTTTGCCAGCGTGGCGAAGTCTTCACCCTTCTTCAGCGCTTCCAGAACGGCATTGGCATCCGCTTCAGTTTTGGTCTGAATCACGCTGTAGCGATTGCGCTGCGGCTGTGAGTAGTCAGCTTTGTGTTGATCGAACCAACTCTGAATGTCCGCTTCGCTCACGGTTTCCTGCATGCTGGCAGCATCCATTTTGATGTAGCTGACGCGGAACTGCTCAGGTGCCATGAAGCTGTTCTGATGCTGCTGGTAATACTGATTGATCTCATCATCACTGGCCGTTTGTTTCGCTGCCAGCGCGTTAACATCAATCACCGCCTGACGAATTTCACGCTGCTGCGAGACCAGGTCTACCAGCTTGCTGGTTTCACCTTTCAGCATGAAATCGGTATTAGCGATGGCATTGATCAACTGCTGCGTAGCTAACTGCTTGCGCAGTGCCGCCGCGTACTGATCCGGCGTAAAGCCCATCTGAGTGATTAAGCCGTTGTATTTCGCGTTATCAAACTTGCCGTTAGTCTGGAAAGCTTTTTGATTGAAGATCGCCTGCTTGATCTGATCATCGCTAATGCCAATCTTCAGATCTTTGATGTATTGATCAAGTAACGCCTGATCAATCAGCTGAGACAGCGCCTGCTGACGCATCTGCTGCATGTAACCTTCATTGCTGGCCAGCTGTGAGAATTGATCGCCCAGCATCTGCTGCTGACGATTACGCTCGTTGTTAAAGCCCTGCTCAAGCTCTGCACGGCTAATTTCATGGCCATTAACTTTGGCGGCATAATCGCTGCCACCGCCGATCAGGTAGTTGCCCACCCCGGTCAGTACGAAAGACAGGATGATCAATCCCAGAATGATCTTGAGCACGACATGATTCGACGCCGCGCGTAAATTGTCCATCATGGTATGACAACACTCCGCTGTAGTGTGAATGTAAAGCTCTGACACGATGTCATCATCGTGCAACTGCTGTTCAGGCTGGCAGTTGGCAACCATGCGGAGACAATAGCCTGTGGCCATCGCCGCGCATCAAGAATAAAAAAGGCACATCAAAAATGATGTGCCCGTATGTTACATGAGAACGGCTTTTTCGTCCTCAATCCATAGAAGAAAATGCTTCAATGGATGTGTCAGCGGTCATTAATTGACTGAGTCTTTCAGTGCTTTACCTGCACGGAAGCCCGGAACTTTACCAGCCGGGATGGTGATCTCTTTACCGGTTTGCGGGTTACGGCCTGTACGAGCAGCACGCTCACGTACAGAGAAAGTACCGAAACCAACCAGTGCCACTTCATCACCGCCTTTCAGCGCGTCAGAAACGGAGCCCATGAATGCATCTAACACACGTCCCGCTGCTGCTTTAGAAATGTCAGCGTCTGCAGCAATTTTGTCGATCAACTGTGACTTATTCACTCTATTCATCCCCTCTTTTATTATTCACATCGCACCCGCGCTTCCCGCCCGGTGCGAACGCGCAGCCAGTTATATCAAGCCTGTGGAGCTGAAACAACGGTATTCATCTTAATCGTTGATTCAACAGCCCCCTAAATTAGCGGCACAAAAAAAAGCTGGCAAGCACCATTTGGCCTGCCAGCTTCGCTTTTTAACGGTTTTTGCCGTTAATCACTATTTTGCCGTCGCAACCTGCATGCCGTAAGGCGCATTTTCCAGTGCCAGGTTCAGCACTTCTTCAATACGCTTCACAGGATGGATGGTCAGATCGGCAATCACGTTCTGAGGAATCTCTTCCAGATCGCGCTTATTTTCATCCGGGATTAACACGGTTTTGATGCCACCGCGATGCGCGGCCAGCAGCTTCTCTTTCAGACCACCAATCGGCAACACCTGACCGCGCAGAGTGATCTCACCTGTCATCGCCACATCAGAGCGCACCGGGTTACCGGTCAGACAAGAAACCAGCGCCGTACACATGGCTATACCGGCACTTGGACCATCTTTCGGCGTTGCCCCTTCCGGCACGTGCACGTGGATGTCACGTTTCTCGTGGAAATCCCCGTTGATGCCGAGTTTCTCCGCACGTGCGCGAACCACTGTCAGCGCCGCCTGGATAGACTCCTGCATCACTTCACCCAGTGAGCCGGTGTAAGTCAGTTTGCCTTTACCCGGTACGCAGGCGGTTTCAATGGTCAGCAAATCGCCCCCCACTTCCGTCCATGCCAGACCGGTGACCTGACCTACGCGGTTTTCAGTGTCCGCTCGACCATAATCAAAGCGCTGCACGCCCAGGAAGTCGTGAAGGTTTTCACCATTAATCTTGATGCTCTTCTTACTTTTGTCCATCAGCAGCGTTTTCACTGCTTTACGGCACAGCTTGGAGAGTTCACGTTCCAGACTACGCACGCCCGCTTCACGGGTGTAGTAACGGATAATGCCGATGATGGCGCTATCGTCAACACTGATCTCTTTTTCTTTCAGTGCATTACGTTCAATCTGTTTCGGCAGTAAGTGCTGTTTGGCGATATTCAGTTTTTCATCTTCGGTATAACCCGAGAGACGAATCACTTCCATACGATCCAGCAGCGGTGCCGGGATGTTCATGGAGTTAGAGGTCGCCACAAACATCACATCGGAGAGATCGTAATCCACTTCCAGATAGTGATCGTTGAACGCAATGTTCTGCTCTGGATCCAGCACTTCCAACAGTGCCGAAGCCGGATCGCCACGCATATCGGACGACATCTTATCGATCTCATCCAGCAGGAACAGCGGGTTCTTCACACCAACTTTCGCCATTTTCTGGATCAGTTTGCCCGGCATAGAACCGATGTAAGTACGGCGATGTCCACGGATTTCCGCTTCATCACGTACACCGCCTAACGCCATACGCACATATTTACGGCCGGTGGCTTTCGCGATCGACTGACCCAACGAGGTTTTACCCACGCCTGGCGGTCCGACGAGGCACAGAATCGGGCCCTTAATTTTGCTAACGCGACTCTGCACCGCAAGATACTCAAGAATGCGGTCTTTCACGCGTTCCAGACCGTAATGATCGGTATCCAGCGTTTCCTGCGCCTTCAGCAGGTCTTTTTTCACTTTGCTGCGCGCGACCCACGGAACCTGAACCATCCAGTCGATATAACCGCGTACCACGGTGGCTTCTGCAGACATCGGCGACATCATTTTCAGCTTCTGCAGTTCTGCTTCGGCTTTTTCGCGCGCTTCAGTCGGCATTTTTGCCGCTTCAATTTTACGTTTCAGCGCTTCGTATTCGTCCGGCGCATCATCCATCTCGCCCAGCTCTTTCTGAATGGCTTTCATTTGCTCATTCAGATAGTACTCACGCTGGCTTTTCTCCATCTGCTTTTTCACGCGATTGCGAATGCGCTTCTCAACCTGCAGCAGATCGATTTCGGATTCCATCATCGCCATCAGATATTCAAGACGTTCGTTGATGTCGGACATTTCCAGCACTGACTGCTTATCAGCCAGCTTCAGCGGCATATGCGCTGCCACGGTGTCGGCGAGACGCGCCGCATCGTCGATGCTGTTCAGTGAGGTCAAAACCTCAGGAGGAATTTTTTTATTCAGTTTGATGTAGCCTTCAAACTGATTAATCGCCGTACGCACCAGCACTTCCTGCTCACGCTCTTCAATTTCCGGCGAGATCAGGTATTCGGCCTGGGCAACAAAATGGTCGCCATTATCAGCCAGTGTGGTGATGTGCGCACGCTGCAAGCCTTCAACCAGCACTTTCACCGTGCCATCGGGCAGCTTGAGCATCTGCAATACGGAAGCGACGGTCCCTACAGAGAAGAGATCGTTAATACCAGGTTCATCCGTTGAAGCCTCTTTCTGGGCAACCAGCATGATCTTCTTGTCATGATCCATTGCCGCTTCGAGGCAACGAATCGATTTTTCCCGACCAACAAACAACGGAATTACCATGTGCGGATAAACCACCACGTCGCGCAAAGGCAACACGGGGATTTCAATGCGTTCAGAACGCTCAGGATTCATAGAGCTCTCTCTTAGTTTAATGTCCGCCAGGTGATGGGTACCGCGTAAAAGAAGTTTGCAGTTCAACCCACAGGATATTGAGTATATGGGGATGCTTGGTCGACATTCAATGTCAGGGGAGAGAGAAAAACAAAAGGGGAAACATTTTCCCCTTTTTTAAGATAACAACATGGTTAGATTGTTTATTTATTCGCCAGAAGCCTGAGCTTCGTGCTTACCATAAATCAACATCGGCTCGGATTGACCGTCAATCACTGACTCATCAATCACCACTTTTTCCACGTCATCCATCGATGGCAGATCGTACATGGTTTCCAGCAGCGCACCTTCTACGATAGAACGCAGACCACGCGCGCCGGTTTTGCGTGACATCGCTTTCTTAGCGATCGCCGTCAGCGCTTCATCACGGAACTCCAGCTCCACACCTTCAAGGTTAAACAGAGCCTGGTACTGTTTGGTCAACGCATTCTTCGGTTCGCGCAGAATCTGAATCAGGGCTTCTTCACTCAATTCACTCAGCGTCGCCACCACTGGCAGACGACCAATGAATTCTGGAATCAGACCAAATTTGATCAGATCTTCTGGCTCAACCTGCGACAGCAACTCGCCTTCGCTGGCTTTTTGCGATTTACCTTTCACCGTAGCGCCGAAGCCGATACCGGATCCGGTTTCCACGCGCTGGGAAATCACTTTGTCGAGGCCAGCAAAAGCACCACCACAAATGAACAGGATCTTAGACGTATCAACCTGCAGGAACTCCTGCTGTGGATGCTTACGTCCACCCTGCGGCGGAACCGCAGCAACGGTCCCTTCGATAAGCTTCAGCAACGCCTGCTGAACGCCTTCACCGGAAACGTCTCGCGTGATTGACGGGTTATCTGACTTACGAGAAATCTTATCGATTTCATCGATATAAACGATACCGCGCTGTGCTTTCTGCACATCGTAATCACACTTCTGCAGCAATTTCTGGATGATGTTTTCCACATCCTCACCCACATAACCGGCTTCGGTCAGGGTGGTGGCATCCGCCATGGTGAACGGAACATCCAGCAAACGCGCCAGGGTTTCAGCCAGCAAGGTTTTACCGCTACCGGTTGGACCGATCAGCAGAATGTTACTTTTGCCCAGTTCGATTCCATTACTGGTATCGCCGTTGCGCAGACGTTTGTAGTGGTTATAGACCGCTACCGCCAGCACTTTTTTCGCCCTTTCCTGACCGATGACGTAATCATCTAAATGATGGCGGATTTCATGCGGTGTCGGCAGTGCACTGCGCTCACGGTGCGGAGCCACTTCTTTAATCTCTTCGCGAATGATGTCGTTGCATAAATCAACACATTCGTCGCAAATATACACTGACGGCCCGGCAATCAGCTTACGGACTTCATGCTGGCTTTTGCCGCAGAAAGAGCAGTACAGCAACTTACCTGAACCGTCTTTGCGCTTATCTGTCATCAGCTAACCTCTTTTCGTTCTCAGACCCAATTTGGTGTACGGCACTGGCCGCACATCAACGGCCGATATTCATGCAACTCATCGTGCTGCCCCGTTAACTATAGCGTAAGGGGCAGCCAGATGTGTCTTATTGGCGATGCGTCAGGATGGAATCGACCAAGCCATACTCTACCGCTTCGCTGGCAGAGAGGAAACGATCGCGCTCAGTGTCGCGTTCGATCTCTTCCAGTGATTTGCCGGTATGTTCAGCCATCAACTCATTCATACGCTGCTTCACTTTCAGAATTTCACGCGCATGGATTTCAATATCCGTCGCCTGGCCCTGATAACCGCCCAGCGGCTGGTGAATCATGACGCGGGAATTCGGCAGGCAGAAGCGCTTACCTTTGGTACCTGCAGTCAGCAGGAACGCACCCATCGAACAAGCCTGACCCATACAAATGGTGCTGACGTCCGGCTTGATGAATTTCATGGTGTCATAAATCGACATCCCGGCAGTAATTACACCGCCTGGCGAGTTAATGTAGAGATAAATGTCTTTTTCAGGATTCTCAGCTTCCAGAAACAGCATCTGCGCCACGATCAGGTTGGCCATATGATCTTCAACCTGGCCGGTCAGGAAGATCACACGCTCTTTGAGCAGGCGGGAGTAAATGTCGTATGAACGCTCGCCGCGCGAGGTTTGTTCGACCACCATTGGCACCAGCGCCATGTGCGGTGCAGTAAATTCACGATCGCCACTGTATGACATTACCGTCTCCTGATAAATTTCATTGGCAACATTCTGTACCGATATTACGTGAGGCGCGTCGGGAAAACTATGCGCTGCCTTCTCACTCCGACATAACAGGACGGTTAATCAGCCAGTCTCACTGTTTTCATGCATTCTCCCTGTATCTGGGGATGCTGCCCAGTTGTTTCAAGCATAACAACCTTTTGCCCATTCGCTAACACGGAAAAAGAGCTTAGCGAACAATTTGCCGATTAATTAGGCAAATAGAGGACAAATCTGTGCGGTTAGCGCCTTAAAACGAAAAAGCCCGCGACTTTTCAGTCGCGGGCTTCGCACTTTCGGTTAACTAACGAATCAGGCCGCTGAGGTCTGGTTCATCAGTTCCTGGAAGTTGGTTGCTTTATCGGTCACTTTGGCTTTCGCCAGAACCGCTTCAACAGCCTGCTCTTCCAGTGCAACGTTGCGCATGTTGTTCATCAGCTCGTTGTTCTTGCTGTAGAACTCGATCACTTCCTGCGGATCTTCGTACGCAGAAGCCATCTCTTCGATCAGCGCTTTAACGCGATCTTCGTCTGCTTTCAGCTCGTTGATGCGAATCACTTCGCCCAGCAGCAGACCAACAACAACGCGACGTTTAGCCTGCTCTTCGAACAGCTCACGTGGCAGCTCGAAAGCTTGCTTCTCGTTGCCACCAAAACGCTGAGCAGCCTGGCGACGCAGCACGTCGATTTCGCTGTCGATCAACGCCACTGGCACGTCGATGTCGTTAGCTTCAACCAGACCATCAATCGCCTGAGATTTCACGCGGTTACGGATAGCGCCTTTCAGCTCGCGATCCATGTTCTTACGCACTTCTGCACGCAGACCGGCAACGGAACCATCTTCAACGCCAAAGCGCTTGATGAACTCTTCAGTCAGCTCTGGCAGCTCGCGAGTTTCCACTTTTTTCAGCACGATTTCGAACTTCGCGTCTTTCCCTTTCAGGGTTTCAGCGTGGTAATCGTCCGGGAATTTCACGTCGATAGTGAAGGTTTCGCCCGCTTTGTGGCCAACAACACCTTCTTCGAAGCCTGGGATCATACGACCCTGGCCCATCGCCAGTACGAAGTCAGACGCTTTGCCGCCTTCGAACTCTTCGCCGTCTACTGAACCGGAGAAGTTGATGGTTGCGCGATCTTCAGCAGTCGCTGCTGCATCGCTCTCTTTCCAGGTCGCCTGCTGCTTCTGCAGGGTTTCCAGCATGGTATCAACGTCAGCATCGGTGACTTCAACCACTGGCTTCTCGACTTCGATAGCATCCAGGCCTTTCAGCTCAACTTCAGGATACACTTCGAACTCAACCGCGTAGGTGAAATCTTCACCTTCTTTGTACTCACCTGGCACGTAGTTTGGTGCGCCAGCTGGGTTGATTTTCTCTTTGATGATGGCGTCAACGAAGTTGCGCGTCATCAGCTCGCCCAGCACGTCCTGGCGAACAGAAGCACCGTAGCGCTGAGAAATGATGTTTGCCGGCACTTTGCCTTTACGGAAACCGTCGATACGGACTTTCTTAGCCACTTCCACCAGTTCTTTCTTCACTGCGCTTTCGATGCTGTCAGCTGCAACAGTAATCGAAATGCGACGGCCCAGACCCTGAGTGGTTTCTACTGAAACTGTCATCTTGTTACCTCAAAAAATCACGTGCTCGGTCAACTTCAGACACCACACATTAAATGCGCCGTATCCAACAATCGGGACGGCCTCTGCAGGCAGAACCTAATCCCTGTCACCAGAAGCGTCCCGAAGACATTCCGGAAAAATAGACGCCGCATTATAGCGGCATCGCTGGAATGAGTCGAGGCTGCAAACTCACCACTTTTTAGCGGTTTTGCTGCTTTTTTGCGCCATGGATCGCGTTTGAGGGTAATAGATGAAAAGAAAACGGCCCGCAGGCCGTTTTGAGAGAGGATGAAGTGTGAACTCAGGCGAGGGTACCCGCTCCACGACAGTTCGGTGACCCCAGCACGGTATCTTGCAAACCATCCCACTCTTTTTGCGTGTAAGTGTGTAGTGCCAGTGCGTGCACGCTCCCTGCTAACTCTTCGGTCAATTCGCCATAAATGGCGCGATGACGCTGCAGGAATCGCTGGCCGGTAAACACATCGCTGACAATCACCACTTTAAAGTGACTTTCAGAACCAGCGGGCACGTTATGACGATAGCTTTCATCATGCACTTCGAGATGTGCAGGTTCGAACGCCTTACGCAGCTTTTCTTCTATTTGTTCGCGAATCATTGTTAACACTCCTCAACGGCGAGCGCTGTGCCCATCTGTTTAAATATTAGTAGGTTTTTTGCCCAACCCGCAGGCGCGCCGGAAATAATTCCTGATCTGCTGCGCATCTTAGCGGGCTCATGCGTCAGGTCAATGCTGTTGCATGACCGCCTGTCCGAAAAAAGCCTTTACAATCAATTTCCACTGGCACGGGGCTTTTTTCGCCGTCGCGCAATGCTATGATGGCCGCAGTTTTGCAAACCAACCCATATGCTAACGAGAATGAGTATGTTGAAAAAACTGTTATTCCCTCTGCTGGCTGCATTTATTTTGGCCGGCTGCGCCAGCAATAACACCACCCTGAACATTCAGCCTAAGATCCAGCTGCCACAGCAAGATCCAGGTCTGATGGGTGCCACCATCAGCGTTAACGGTGCCGATCAGCGTTCCGATCAGGCACTGGCAAAAGTGAATCGTGACGGTCAGTTAGCCACCTTAACACCATCGCGCGATCTGCGTTTCCTGTTACAGGAAGTGCTGGAGAAGCAGATGACAGCACGCGGTTATATGATCGGACCAAACGGTGCGGTTGACCTGCAGATTGTCGTCAATGGTCTTTACGCTGATGTGACACAAGGTAACGTGCGTTACAGCATTACCACCAAAGCTGACATTTCCATCATTGCAACCGCGAAAAACGGCAACAAGCAGGTTAAAAACTATCGTCAGACTTACAGCGTAGAAGGCGCATTCACCGCCACTAACGCGAAGATCACCAACGCGGTCAACTCTACCCTGAGCGACGTGATTGCTGATATGGCGCAGGACACCAGCGTTAACGAATTCATTAAACAGAACGCCCGCTAATTCCTCAGCTATTCTGCCCGGTCATCTTTGGCCGGGCATCATTTCAGGTTGGTTATGACTTCTCACTATCTGCGCATTTTCACCCAACGTAATGCAGCCGTATTGCTGCTGCTCGGTTTTGCTTCCGGACTGCCTTTAGCACTCACAGCCGGGACCTTGCAGGCGTGGATGACCGTAGAGAATGTCGATCTGAAAACCATCGGTTTCTTCTCCCTTGTCGGCCAGGCTTATGTATTTAAGTTCCTGTGGTCGCCGATGATGGATCGCTATACCCCGCCGTTTCTTGGCCGTCGCCGTGGCTGGCTGCTGGTCACGCAACTCGCGCTGATCGCCGGCATTATCGCCATGGGCTTTATGCAGCCTTCGCGCGATCTGACGCTGCTGGCTGCCCTGGCCGTGCTGGTTGCCTTCTGTTCTGCATCGCAGGATATCGTGTTTGATGCCTGGAAAACCGATGTGCTACCGCCAGAAGAACGGGGCAGCGGAGCCGCGATTACTGTGTTGGGTTATCGCCTGGCGATGCTGATTTCAGGCGGACTGGCGCTGTGGCTGGCCGATCGCTATCTGGGATGGCAGGCGACTTACTGGTTAATGGCCCTGTTGATGTTGCCAGGTTTGATTGCGACATTGCTGGCCAAAGAGCCCGCAGCACCCGCGCGCGAGCCGCACACCCTGCGTCAGGCCGTTTCGTTCCCGCTCAAAGACTTCTTCCTGCGTAACAATGCCTGGCTGCTGATCACCTTAATCATCCTTTATAAGCTGGGTGATGCTTTTGCTGCGTCGCTCACCACCACCTTCCTGATTCGCGGCGTAGGTTTCAGCGCCGGCGATGTCGGACTGGTGAATAAAACGCTGGGATTGCTGGCAACCATCATTGGTGCGCTGTACGGCGGTGTGCTGATGCAACGCCTGAGCCTGTTCCGTGCCCTGATGATTTTCGGCATTCTTCAGGCCGTTTCCAACTTCGCTTACTGGCTATTGGCCGTGACGCCGCCTCATTTATGGAGCATGGCGAGCGCAGTGTTCATAGAAAATCTTTGTGGGGGGATGGGCACCGCCGCGTTTGTGGCGCTGCTGATGACATTGTGCAATAAGTCGTTTTCCGCAACGCAGTTCGCGCTGCTCTCTGCCCTTTCCGCCGTCGGGCGTGTTTACGTCGGACCCGCAGCGGGATGGCTGGTCGAGCTGTGGGGCTGGCCGACCTTCTATGCTTTCACCGTGTTTGCAGGCGTGCCCGGTTTATTGCTGCTGTGGATTAGCCGCAGCACCCTGCAAGCCATTCAGCAGAGCGGAGAGTTTATGATACGAACCCGCTGGCCGCAGGGCTATCGCTGGACAGTGCGTCTGTTCAGCTTCGGAAGTGGCCTGCTGGCACTCTGGTTGGTGATGCTAGCCCTGAATGCAGCGGGCATCTGGCATGTCAATGCGCTGCTGACACCACTTTTTGAGATGGGCATGGCACTGGCGCTGGTGGCCGTGGCGCTAGGTGTGATTCTGGATTGTCTGGCATTAAGAAAAATGCCGGGAAAAAATCTGAGTTAAGTAATGATAATTTGCCAGCGGCTAAATATTTGGCTAAAAAAATAACAACGAACTCATTTTAACGAATAGCATTTTTTTCATCGCGAAAAAGAAACATTAAATTAACAACCCTGGATTATATTTAAATCCGGTGCGCAATTACTTTGTAGAAAACTCATCACCCAAATGCTACACAATTGTTAAATAAATGAGCATTAATAGTACGGTTTATGCTTTCCCTGATTTTTCTGCGGTTTCTATCATTGTTTTTTGTTATATTGACGCCAACTGCTTGTCGCAATTAATAATTTGTCACCCTGCGCAACATCTGTGACACCCTTAGCAAAAGGTGTCAACAGCCTTCTGACACATCCTTAAGCTGGTTTACACTGCATAAACCTTCCCGTAAAATGCGCGCACACTTAAACGACAATAGAGCCCTTTGTCATTGAGGTCGTTAAATGAGACTCAGGAAATACAATAAAAGTTTGGGGATTTTGTCATTAATTGCAGGCGCTGTATTACTCAGTGGCTGCGATAGTGCGTTGTTAAATCCCAAAGGACAGATTGCACTGGAGCAACGTTCGCTGATTCTGACAGCTTTTGGCTTGATGATGATCGTGGTTATCCCGGCAGTCTTCATGGCAGTATTCTTTGCCTGGAAATATCGGGCAACCAATACTAATGCGACTTATAGCCCTAACTGGTCACACTCTAACAAAGTGGAAGCCGTGGTCTGGACGATTCCAATCCTGATCATTATCTTCCTCGGCGTGCTGACCTGGAAATCAACCCACGCACTTGAGCCAAGCAAACCGCTGGTCTCTGATGTGAAGCCGGTTGAGATCGATGTGGTTGCGCTGGACTGGAAATGGCTGTTTATCTACCCGGAACAGGGTATTGCAACCGTGAACCAGATTGCCTTCCCGGCAAATACTCCGGTGAACTTCAAGATCACCTCCAACTCCGTAATGAACTCCTTCTTTATTCCTACGCTCGGTAGCCAGATCTACGCCATGGCGGGCATGCAGACTAAACTGCACCTGATCGCCAATGAGCCAGGAACATTCGACGGTATCTCTGCGAACTTCAGTGGTCGCGGTTTCTCTGGCATGAAGTTCAAAGCCATTGCAACCAAAGACGATGCGGAATTCCAGCAGTGGGTGGCTAAAGTTAAAGCAGCACCTAACGCGCTGACCACCATGGATGATTTCGAGAAACTGGCTGCGCCAAGCGAAAATCACCCGGTGGAATATTTCTCAACTGCGAATCCAGAACTGTTCAAGCAGGTTATTGATAAGTTCATGATGAGCCACGGGAAGATGGACATGCCAGAGCACAAAGGCATGGACATGAATCACGCCGCTGCTGCGGGAGCCGAGGAATAATACGATGTTCGGAAAATTAACACTGGATGCAGTGCCATACCACGAACCCATTATCGTGGTAACGGTAGCCGCAATCATCTTAGGTGGTCTGGCACTGGTTGCCGCGATTACTTATTTTGGTAAGTGGCAATACCTGTGGTCAGAATGGTTCACCTCCATTGACCACAAAAAACTGGGTATCATGTACATCATCATGGCTTTCGTCATGCTGCTGCGCGGCTTTGCCGATGCGATAATGATGCGAACCCAACAAGTGATGGCTTCCGCAGGCGAAGCCGGCATATTACCACCGCACCACTACGACCAGATCTTCACCGCGCACGGCGTGATCATGATCTTCTTCGTGGCGATGCCTTTCGTGGTAGGTCTGATGAACATCGCGGTACCGCTGCAAATCGGTGCACGTGACGTTGCCTTCCCGTTCCTGAACAACCTGAGCTTCTGGTTTACTGCGATCGGTGTGATCCTGGTGAACATCTCTCTGGGTGTGGGCGAGTTCGCACAGACTGGCTGGTTGGCTTATCCACCGCTTTCGGGCGCGGAATACAGTCCTGGCGTCGGGGTCGATTATTGGATCTGGAGTCTCCAGCTATCCGGTATCGGTACGACACTGACCGGTATCAACTTCTTCGTGACCATTCTGAAGATGCGTGCACCGGGTATGGACCTGTTCAAGATGCCAGTATTCACCTGGGCATCACTGTGTACCAACGTCCTGATCATCGCTGCGTTCCCGGTTCTGACCGTCACGCTGGCACTGTTGACGCTTGACCGTTACCTCGGCTTCCATTTCTTCACCAATGAAATGGGCGGTAACATGATGATGTACGTCAACCTGATTTGGGTCTGGGGTCACCCGGAAGTATACATCCTCGTTCTGCCGGTATTCGGTGTGTTCGCGGAAGTCACTGCAACCTTCTCCAAAAAGCGTCTGTTCGGTTACACCTCTCTGGTGTGGGCGACCATCGCAATTACCGTTCTGTCGTTCATCGTTTGGCTGCACCACTTCTTCACCATGGGTGCCGGCGCCAACGTTAACGCCTTCTTCGGTATTATGACGATGATCATCGCCATTCCGACCGGCGTGAAAATCTTCAACTGGCTGTTCACCATGTATCAGGGTCGCGTTGAGTTCCACTCAGCGATGCTGTGGACAATCGGCTTCCTGGTCACCTTCTCTATTGGTGGTATGACCGGTGTTCTGCTGGCCGTTCCAGGTGCGGACTTCATTCTGCACAACAGCTTGTTCCTGATTGCACACTTCCATAACGTGATTATCGGTGGTGTGGTGTTCGGTTGTATGGCTGGCGTGACCTACTGGTTCCCGAAAGCATTCGGCTTCACCCTGAACGAAAAATGGGGTATCCGTGCATTCTGGTTCTGGATCATTGGTTTCTTCGTTGCCTTCATGCCGCTGTACGCACTGGGCTTCATGGGTATGACCCGTCGTATCAGCCAGGACATCGATCCTCAGTTCCACTCACTGCTGGTTGTTGCAGCAGGCGGTGCGGCACTGATTGCATGCGGTATCCTGTGCCAGGTTATCCAGTTCTGGGTCTCTGTACGTGACCGCGATCAGAACCGTGACCTGACCGGTGACCCGTGGGGCGGTCGTACGCTGGAGTGGGCAACCTCTTCACCTCCTCCGTTCTATAACTTTGCTGTGATCCCACATATCCACGAGCGTGATGCGTTCTGGGAAATGAAAGAAAAAGGCGAAGCGTACAAGCAACCAGAAAAATATGAAGAAATTCATATGCCGAAAAACAGCGGCGCAGCTCTTATTATCGCAGCGTTCATGACCGTATTTGGTTTCGCGATGATCTGGCACATCTGGTGGCTGGCTGGCCTTACTTTCCTGGCCACTATTGTGACCTGGATTGTGAAGAGCTTCGACGAAGACGTGGATTACTACGTACCCGTTGCTCAGATTGAGGAGCTGGAGAAGAAGCACTTTGATGAAATCAGCAAAGCAGGTCTGAAATAATGGCAACTGAAACTGTGACTAATCACCACCACGACGCCCATGCGGAGCATGGGCATCACGATGCAGGAGCCAATAAAGTCTTTGGCTTCTGGATCTACCTGATGAGTGACTGCATTATCTTCGCAACCCTGTTTGCGACCTATGCAGTTATGGTCAATAACACTGCCGGTGGTCCGGCAGGTAAAGACATCTTTGAACTGCCGTTTGTGCTGGTTGAAACCGCGCTGCTGCTGCTCAGCTCCATTACTTATGGAATGGCAGTGATCGCGATGAACAACCAGAACAAGGGTTCAGTCATCAGCTGGTTGGCTCTGACCTTCCTGTTTGGTGCTGGATTCATCGGCATGGAAATCTATGAATTCCATCACCTGATCCTGGAAGGCTTCGGTCCTGACCGCAGTGGTTTCCTGTCCGCGTTCTTTACGCTGGTCGGTACCCACGGTCTGCACGTGACCTCAGGCCTGATCTGGATGGCAGTGATGATGTTCCAGATTTCTAAACGTGGTCTGACTGCAACCAACCGCACCCGCATCATGTGCCTGAGCTTGTTCTGGCACTTCCTGGATGTGGTTTGGATCTGCGTATTCACCGTTGTCTATCTGATGGGAGCCATGTAATGAGTCATTCAGTTAACGAACATGGCGCTTCTCACGGTAGCGTGAAGTCTTACATGATCGGCTTCATCCTCTCTATCATCCTGACCGGTATTCCGTTCTGGATGGTAATGGATGGCGGCGCATCACACGGCACGATTCTGGGTGTGGTTCTGGTGTGTGCGGTGGTTCAGGTGTTAGTGCACCTGGTCTACTTCCTGCACTTAGACAGCAAGTCAGAGGGTGGCTGGAACATGGTGGCGATAGTCTTCTCAGCACTCATCATTCTGATTGTTGTTGTTGGCTCACTGTGGATCATGTGGAACCTCAACTACAACATGATGGCCGACTAAAGAGTCACACGTAATGATTAAGCAATACCTGCAAGTAACAAAACCAGGAATTATTTTCGGCAACTTAATTTCTGTGATCGGTGGATTCTTGCTGGCTTCGAAAGGCAGCATTGATTACCCCCTGTTTCTCTATTCACTGGTGGGCGTTTCGCTGGTTGTCGCATCGGGTTGTGTATTCAACAACGTGATTGACCGCGACATCGATATCAAAATGGAGAGAACGCGGAACCGTGTTCTGGTCAAAGGCCTGATCTCGGCGAAAGTAAGCCTGGTTTATGCAACCGCATTGGGTATTGCTGGCTTTGCGTTGCTGTATTTCGGCGCTAACCCGCTGGCCATGTGGCTGGCGGTGATGGGCTTCGTTGTCTATGTGGGCATTTACAGCCTGTATATGAAACGCAACTCCGTGTATGGCACGCTGATCGGTAGCCTCTCTGGTGCAGCACCGCCAGTGATTGGCTACTGCGCAGTGACCAACCAGTTTGATGCTGGCGCCCTGATCTTATTGGCTATCTTTAGCCTGTGGCAGATGCCGCACTCGTACGCGATTGCGATTTTCCGCTTCAAGGATTATCAGGCGGCTAACATCCCGGTTCTGCCTGTCGTGAAAGGTATCTCGGTAGCCAAAAATCATATTACGCTATACATCCTGGCGTTCATGATTGCTACGCTGATGCTGACACTCGGCGGTTACGCGGGCTATAAGTATCTGGTGGTCGCAGCAGCGGTCAGCGTGTGGTGGCTGGGCATGGCGCTTTCAGGTTACAAAACTTCAAACGATAAAGTTTGGGCGCGTAAACTGTTTGTGTTCTCGATTGTCGCTATCACAGCATTGAGCGTGATGATGTCGGTTGATTTTATGACGCCGGCCTCTAAAGACCTGCTGACTTACGTCTGGTAATACAGCTCCGCAACACCAGAAAGGGCGCGAATTTCGCGCCCTTTCTTTTTGTTACCACTGCTTAACAACAATTGTTTTACCCGCCCTGCCCTGCTCCCTAAAATAAGAGCTAAATGCCCGGAATAATTCGAGATGCAGGAAGGCGGCAAGTGCATGAATCCCTGGGAGCTTACTAAAGTAAGTGACCTGGGTGAACGTGCGCAGCCAACGCATCTGCGGCTTGAAGTATAAAGGGCATAAACTTACAGAGGTTGGAATGAACGACAATAAAATGACGCCAGTAGAGCTTCGGGCTACATGGGGTTTAGGCACAGTTTTTTCCCTGCGCATGCTGGGAATGTTTATGGTCCTGCCGGTACTCACCACGTACGGTATGGCGTTGCAGGGAGCCAGTGAAACCTTAATTGGTCTGGCAATTGGCATCTATGGTCTGGCGCAAGCCGTATTCCAGATTCCGTTTGGTCTGCTGTCCGATCGCGTCGGTCGCAAACCGCTCATTGTTGGCGGGCTGTTAGTGTTCGTGCTGGGCAGTATTATCGCGGCGATGACCACCTCAATCTGGGGAGTGATCCTGGGTCGTGCTTTGCAAGGCTCAGGCGCAATTGCCGCTGCAGTCATGGCGCTACTCTCAGATCTCACTCGCGAACAAAACCGCACTAAAGCAATGGCGTTTATTGGCATCAGTTTCGGTGTGACCTTTGCTATTGCGATGGTGGTAGGCCCAATTGTTACCCATGCTCTGGGTTTGCATGCACTGTTCTGGATGATCGCTATTCTGGCCTCGCTGGGCATTGTTATCACGCTATTGGTGGTGCCGAGCGCACCGAATCACGTGCTTAACCGTGAGTCCGGCATGGTAAAAGCCAGCATTCGTGAAGTGTTAGCCAACCCTAAACTCCTGAAATTAAACATCGGTATTCTTTGCCTGCATATCCTGCTGATGTCGAGTTTTGTGGCTTTGCCAGGCCAGTTTGAACAAGCGGGCTTCCCGGCATCTGAACACTGGAAAGTCTATTTGGTCACCATGCTGGTCGCTTTCGTTCTGGTGGTGCCTTTCATCATCTATGCCGAAGTGAAACGCCGCATGAAGCGCGTTTTTGTTACCTGCGTGGCACTGATCATTATCGCGGAAATCGTACTGTGGGGTGCGGCTGGTCATTTCTGGACGCTGGTGATTGGCGTGCAGCTATTCTTCCTCGCCTTCAACCTGATGGAAGCTATTCTGCCTTCGCTGATCAGTAAAGAATCACCGCCGGGCTACAAAGGTACAGCGATGGGCATTTACTCCACCAGCCAGTTCATTGGCGTGGCGATTGGCGGCAGCATGGGCGGTTGGATCTTCGGTCACTTTGATGCGCAGACGGTGTTTCTGGTGGGTGCGATTGTCGCGGCAGCCTGGTTGTTTGTGGCGATGTCGATGCAAGAGCCACCTTACGTCAGCAGCCTGCGCATGGTACTCAGTGATGCCGTATTAGCGGTGCCTAACCTTGAGAAGCGTTTAAAAGCGCAGCCGGGTGTCTCTTCAGTATTTATCGTGCCGGAAGAGAAAAGTGCTTACATCAAGATCGACAGTAAAGTGACGAGCCGCGTCGAAATCGAAGCGCTGCTCGCCAGCTGTTAGTTAGTAGTCACACACTCTGTGGCGGCGCGATTAACCGCTCCGCCACAAACCATCACGCTAATTAAAGCGACATATCCACCACGATACGCCCTTCAATTTTTCCCGCATGCATACGCGCAAAAATGTCGTTAATGTTGGTCAGCGGTTCAACCGCCACGTTGGCTTTCACTTTGTGACGACCGGCGAAATCTAACGCTTCCTGGAGATCTTTACGCGTGCCCACAATTGAACCGCGCACCGTAATCCCGTCCAGCACCATATCGAAAATCGACAAATCAAATTTGCCCGGTGGCAGACCGTTCAGCACCATGGTGCCGCCACGGCGCATGGTGCCAATCGCTTGCTCAAACGCTTTCGGTGATACGGCCGTAACCAGCACGCCATGCGCACCACCAAAACTTTCCTGGAACACTTTTGCGGGATCGACGTTCTTCGCATTCGCTACCACACTGGCACCAAGCCGCTTAGCAAACGCCAGCTTCTCATCGTCGATATCCACCGCAGCCACATTCAGTCCCATCGCCACCGCGTACTGCACCGCCATATGACCTAAACCTCCAATACCAGACACCACCACCCAATCGCCTGGCTTGGTATCGGTCATTTTCAGGCCTTTGTACACCGTCACACCGGCACACAGAATTGGTGCGATTTCGTTGTAATCGATGTTTTCCGGGATGATGCCGACATAGTTCGCATCCGCGAGGCAATATTCTGCGAAACTGCCGTTCACCGAATAACCGGCATTCTGCTGTGACAGGCACAGGGTTTCCCAACTATCCAGACAGTGCTCGCAGTGGCCACATGCGGAATAGAGCCACGGCACGCCCACACGATCGCCCAATTTCAAATGCTTCACACCTTCACCGATCGCCACCACCTGCCCTACGCCTTCGTGGCCGGGAATAAACGGAGGGTTTGGTTTAATCGGCCAGTCACCTTCGGCAGCATGTAAGTCGGTATGGCACACGCCGGTCGCGGCGATTTTCACCAGGATCTGGCCCGGTCCCACTTGCGGTACTGGCACCTGCTCAATCACTAACGGTTCGCCAAAGGCTTTAACAACAGCGGCTTTCATGGTGGTTTTGATTTGCATATTCATCTTTCACTCTCCATTTGATCGGATGCGGACTCAGAACAGGCCCAAAGGCGCAGTGCCATAGCTGACCAGCAGATTTTTGGTTTGTTGATAGGCGCTGAGCGCCATTTTGTGCGTCTCGCGCCCCACTCCCGATTGCTTGTAGCCACCGAAAGCTGCGTGTGCGGGATAGATGTGATAGCAGTTGGTCCAGACACGACCGGCTTTGATGCCACGTCCCATGCGATACGCCAGATTGGTATCACGCGTCCACACGCCCGCCCCGAGGCCAAACTGGGTTTCGTTGGCAATCGACAAGGCTTCCGCTTCATCTTTAAAGGTGGTGATGCCGATAACCGGCCCAAAAATCTCTTCCTGGAAACACCGCATCTGGTTGGTGCCTTTAATCAGGGTTGGCTGGATATAGAATCCGTTATCCAGTTCGGCAGCGACGTTGGCGCGATCGCCTCCGGTAAGAATTTGCCCCCCTTCGTCGCGCGCGATGTTGATGTAAGACAGGATTTTGTCGAATTGCTGACGGGAAGCCTGAGCACCGATCATGGTGTCAGTATCCAGCGGATCGCCCCGACGGATGTTTGCCACTTTCTCCATCACCCGCGCCATAAACGGCTCATAGATCGATTCATGGATCAACGCACGTGATGGACAAGTACAGACCTCACCCTGGTTGAAGAAACCGAGCACCAGCCCTTCCACCGCTTTTTCGATAAAGTCCGATTCACCCTCCATCACATCGGCAAAGTAGATGTTCGGCGACTTGCCGCCCAGCTCGACGGTGCAAGGAATGATGTTTTCAGCCGCGCACGCCATAATATGACGGCCCACTGGCGTAGAACCGGTGAACGCGATTTTGGCGATACGTTTGCTGGTGGCCAGCGCTTCACCGGCTTCACGGCCAAAGCCCTGCACCACGTTAAGCACGCCGGCCGGGAACAGATCGCCGATCAATTCCATCAATAGCGTGATGGCCAGTGGCGTTTGTTCGGCCGGTTTCAGCACCACGCAGTTACCTGCCGCCAGCGCCGGAGCCAGTTTCCATGCCGCCATTAACAGCGGGAAGTTCCACGGGATGATCTGCCCGACCACGCCCAGCGGTTCGTGGAAGTGATAAGCAACGGTGGTTTCATCAATCTCAGCGGTGCTGCCTTCCTGCGCACGCAGACAACCGGCGAAGTAGCGGAAGTGATCCACCGCCAGCGGCAGGTCGGCGTTGAGGGTTTCGCGGATCGGTTTGCCGTTGTCCCAGCTCTCCGCCACAGACAACATTTCGAGGTTTTGTTCAATGCAGTCGGCCACCTGCAGCAGCAGATTGGCACGATGTTGCACGCTGGTTTTTCCCCAGGCGTCAGCGGCCTGATGAGCAGCGTCCAGTGCTAAATCGATATCCCGCGCGTCAGAACGCGGAAACTGCGCAATATCGCTGCCATCAACAGGCGAGGTGTTCGTAAAATACTGGCCGCTGAGCGGCTCTGTGAATTTGCCCGCAATAAAATTGCCGTAGGTCGCTTTAAAAGTGACCAAAGCGCCGGGCGTGCCGGGATGTGCATAACGCATCGCAAACTCCTTCGTGTAGGGTCGTTTATTGTTAGCTGGCAGCGGCAACCTGTGGGTCAACAGATTGAACAGCCCGCTGCCGTACATACCTATTGCAGCGGGCGTGCCAGTTTTTTTCAGCTTGCGAATTTTCTAAAAATCGTTGTATCTATCATCGATTTATAAAACAAATAGCCCTTTTAAACGCACGGGTTCTGCCACCAAAATCTTCATCTGTGTTGCGTATCGCAACACCGAAGAAACCAAGCCGCTACAATGCTGCAACACTTTCGCTTAGGCATGAGGTTACCAATGCAGGGAAATTCAGCCGCGTCTGCCGTTAATACCAACCCGCTTTTGAGCGACTCCTGGTTTCGTAGCCAGCTGTATGGTCTCGACCGCACCGCCGATGATTTTCCTCGCGTCCGCCAGGGTGAGCTGGCTGATGTGCTGGCCAGTAATGCCGGGCTACAACAATTCGCCCAGCCGGTGATCAAACAGCTGGCGCAGAAACTGGCGGAAAAACAATCCGTAGTGATTCTTTCTGATGCCACCGGACTGGTACTGAATACCTTTGGCGACATGCAATCGATGGAGAAAGCGCAGCGATTCGCCCTCGCCCCTGGCAATTTGTGGAGCGAATGCGGGCGCGGCACCAATGCGATTGGCACCGCGCTAGCGATTGACGATGGCTGTGAAATTGAAGGCCAGCAACATTTTCTCACCTTGAATCAGGGGCTCTACTGCGCCGCCATGCCGTTGCAGATGCCCAACGGTCAGATTGCGGGCGTGCTGGATATCTCTGGCCCAGCGCACTTCCCGCATCCGCAAACGTTTCAGTGGGTCAAAGCCGCCGCTAAACAGATCGAGTATTTGTGGGTTAAGCAAAGCCTGCATCCCCAACAATGGTTGATGAGCCTGCACGTTGAGCCGCACGGCATTGATACCAGTGATGAGTTGCTGCTGGTGTTCTCCGATAATGTGCTCACCGCCGCAAACCGCCTGGCGATGCGTGAACTCAATCTCACCACCGGGCAGTTGGGCACCCTGACATTCCAGCAGCTGTTTGATCAGCTCGAACAGCAGGCCAACACCATTCCTTTACCGATTCATTTTGCACAACAGCGCTACTACTTCCGCCTGCGCGCTCCGCACCGCACCCACTTTGCTACGCCAAGTGAACCCAGCGTGGATCTTCCCTTCTCACTGGGTCGCGATGGCGAGAAAATGGTGCGTCTGATGAATGCCGGAGTGTCGTTGTGCATTCACGGTGAAACCGGCAGCGGTAAAGAGTATGTCAGCCGTGCGCTGCATCAGCAGAGTCGCTGGCGTGATGGGAAGTTTGTCGCCATCAACTGTGCTGCTATTCCGGAAGCGTTGATTGAATCAGAGCTATTTGGTTATCAGCCTGGCGCCTTTACCGGAGCCAGCAAAAATGGCTACATCGGCAAAATCCGCGAGGCGGATGGTGGCGTGCTGTTTCTTGATGAAATTGGAGATATGCCGCTGGCGCTTCAAACCCGTTTGCTGCGCGTGTTGCAGGAAAAAGAGGTCGCGCCGCTCGGTTCCAGTCGCAGCTGGCCGGTGAGTTTTGCCGTGATCTGCGCAACACACCGTGATTTGGCGCAGCGTGTGGCCGAGGGCGAGTTCCGCGAGGATCTTCTCTATCGCTTGCAGGAATTTTCCATGACCATCCCGCCGTTGCGTGCCTGGCCTGATATCAAAGACTTTATTGGTCGGTTGTGGATTGAGCTGGGCGGCGCAGATCGCGATATCCAGCTTTCTCCCGCCTTGCTGGCATCGCTGGCACAATTGCCATGGCCGGGCAACGTGCGGCAATTACGCAGTCTGTTGCGCGTGCTGCTGGCGTTGGCGGACGAAGGGGAAGAAGTCACTGATGTGCATTTGCCAGCCGAATATCGCCGAGCAGCGGCGGTGCCAGCGGAAGATAAGCAGAGCCATGATGAGCGGCTGATTAGCGAAACGCTCCAACGCTTTAATGGCAATATCAGTAAAACGGCGGAGGCATTAGGTGTCGCGCGCAGCACGCTCTATCGTCGTGCCGCACGCGACAAACGCGATTAGTCGCGGAAGTTCTTGAACTGGAAGGGCTGACCAAGGTTGCCACCGCGCACCAGCGCCATTGCACCCTGCAAATCATCACGTGATTTACCGGTCACGCGCAGCTCTTCACCCTGAATCTGCGTTTGCACTTTCAGCTTGCTGTCTTTAATCAGCTTCACCAGCTTTTTAGCGATATCGCTTTCGATACCCTTTTTCAGCTTGGCTTCTACGCTCCAGCTTTTACCGCTGTGAATGATCTCTTCTGGCACTTCAATCGCTGCGCCTTCAATGCCGCGTTTCAGCAGCTTTTCACGCAAAATATCCACCAGCTGTTTAACCTGGAAATCAGATTCGCTGGTGATTTTGATGGTCTCATTCTTTTCGTTAAGCTCAATGCTGGCGCTCACATTGCGGAAATCGAAACGGGTTGAGATTTCACGGCTGGCATTCTCCACCGCATTACGCACTTCCGGCAGTTCGACTTCGGAAACGATATCGAAAGATGGCATCTTTTCTTCTCCTGATACTAAAGTGACATGCATAATACGCGTCTTATGGCGCTAATTAAACACGATACGCGGAAAGCTATACTTAACGATGTCGTGAAATTGAGAACCCGTCAGCGGGAGGCAAAATGAAAATTACCGTGTTGGGTTGTGGCGCCCTGGGTCAAATTTGGCTCGCCGCGCTCGCACGTCAGGGACATGAGGTTCAGGGCTGGTTGCGCGTGCCGCAGCCCTATTGCTCGGTGAACGTGATTGATCCGCAAGGACAAGTCAGCAATCACACGTTTATCGCCAACGATCCGCTGTTTCTTGCCGAAAGCCAGCTGTTGCTGGTGACACTAAAAGCGCCACAGGTTTCCCCGGCGGTCAAAAACCTGCAAAGCATCCTGCCTGCTCATGCTGCCATTTTGTTATTGCACAATGGCATGGGCACGCTGGAAGAGCTGAAGGAGTTGCAGCAACCGCTGCTGCGCGGCATTACCACCCACGCGGCGATGCGCGATGGCACGGTGATCAAACACGTTGCGCAGGGCATCACACATATCGGTCCCACCGGACGTGAAAGTGCCGCGATGAGCGATATCGCCGATATCCTGCATCAGGCGCTGCCGGACGTGGCCTGGCATGACAACATTGCTTCTGCCAGCTGGCGCAAACTGGCGGTGAACTGCGTAATTAATCCGCTTACCGTTGAACACGATTGCCAGAACGGTGCCCTGCGCGCCTGGCCGCAGCAGATTGCCACGCTGTGTGAAGAGATTGCCTGGGTGATGGAGCGTGAAGGCCAGCACATTGCGGTTGATAACCTGCGCGACATCATCTATGACGTCATCGACAGCACCGCAGCGAATACCTCCTCAATGTTGCAGGATGTGCGCGCCCAGCGCCTGACAGAAATTGACTACATCACCGGCTACCTGCTGCGCCGCGCTCGCGCGCAGGGCATTGCGCTGCCGGAGAACACACGTTTGTACGATCTGATTAAACGCAAGGAGTCCCAATATGAGCGCGACCGCATCGGTTCTGGTTTGCCTGGCACATGGCAGTGAAGAGATTGAAGCTGTCACCACTATCGACCTGCTGGTCCGCGCGGGCTTAAGCGTCACCACCGCCAGTGTCGAAAGCGATGGCACGCGCGAGATTATCTGCTCACGAGGCGTGCGCCTGCTGGCCGATGCGCCACTGGTTGAGGTGGCGGATAACGATTATGACGCCGTGGTGCTGCCCGGCGGCCTCAAGGGCGCAGAGACCTTCCGTGACAGCCCACTGCTGGTGGAAACCGTACGCCAGTTTCATTTGGCAGGGAAAATCGTTGCCGCGATTTGTGCCGCACCTGGCACGGTGCTGATTCCGCACGATCTGTTCCCGGTGGGCAATATGACCGGTTTTCCTGGCTTGCGCGACACCATCCCTGACAAACACTGGATGGATCGCCGTGTGGTATGGGATCCGCGCGTCAACCTGCTATCCAGCCAGGGTCCAGGCACTTCGATTGATTTTGCACTGAAGCTGATTGCTCTGCTGGTGGATAAAGAGAAAGCGCGTGAAGTGGCGTCACAGTTGGTATTAGCGGCGGGGATTTATAACTATCAGGAATTTGAAGAGCGTGAATAACCGCATTGTCATGCAGTAGAAAGCACTTAACGGTAGCGGCGCAATGTATTGCGCATGTCACAGTGGCAAGGTGCCGAGTGTGACACGCGCGATGAATCACGCCGTTACCAGGTTATCACCGTTACGGACGATAGACCTTCACGTTTTTAAAGCCTTGCTCATGCAGATACAGCGCCTGCAAACGGCTCATCACGCCGCGGTCGCAATACAGCAGCCAGGTTTTGTTCTGATCCAGATCGCCAAACTGTGTGCTCAATTTGTAGAACGGCAGAGATTTCACATCCACGCCTTCCAGCGCCAGCGGTGATGCCTCTTGTTCATCCACAGAACGGATATCCAGCACCACATCATCTGCGGTGAACGAGACCACCGTCTCCACTTCCACCACTTCTTCCTGTGCCTTCTCCGCAATCTCGCGGATATCGACGTTGCTGGCTTCCTGCACCATGCGATTGAGGATCTCGAAATCGAAGTTTTGCTCTTCTGCTTCGATCTTCGCCTTCACCGCTTTTACCGTTGGGCTTTTCGAAATCACACCGCAATATTCCGGCATGGTTTTAGCGAAATCTTCGGTGCCGATATGGCGCGCCAAATCGATGATGTGCTCTTTATCATGCGAGATCAGCGGACGCAGGATCAGGGTATCCGAGGCGTTATCAATCAGACGCAGGTTGGTCAGTGTCTGGCTCGATACCTGGCCCAGCGCTTCACCGGTCACCAGCGCCTGAACGCCGTAGCGCTCAGCGACCATCGACGCTGCACGCACCATCATGCGTTTCAGCACTACGCCCATCTGGCCGTCGTCCACTTTCTCTAAGATCTCGCCCACCACCGGCTCGAAGTTGATCGCCACGAAGCGCACGCGATGCGAACGACCATAACGCTGCCACAGATAATGCGCGACCTGACGGACGCCGATTTCATGGGCGGCACCGCCGAGGTTGAAGAAGCAGTAGTGCACGCGGCAACCACGACGCATCAGCATATAACTGGAGACGCCGGAGTCGAAGCCGCCAGAAATCAGCGACAGCACATCTTCTTGCGTCCCGATGGGGAAACCACCCAGCCCTTCATAACGGCCGGTGATCAGCAGCAGACGATCGTCTTCGATCTCAAGGTTGACCGTCACATCAGGATTTTTCAATTGCACGCGTGCAGTCTCAATGTGCTGATTGAGACCGCCACCCACGTAACGCTCAACCTCAATCGAGCTGAAGCTGTGTTTGCCACGACGCTTCACGCGCACGCAGAAACTTTTCCCTTCCAGACGTTCGCGATTCAGTGCCAACGTCTGCTCGAAGATATCGTGCATATCGGTGTAAGGCTGATCCTCAACCTCCAGTACATGGTGAATACCGGGAATACGCGTCAGTTCATCAATAACGACGGTACGCAGTGCTTCTTTTTTAGCGCGTACTTCAATATGGTCCCAGTGACGCACCACGGCGATTTCGTCGTCGACAGTACGCAGGGTATTGCGGATGTTACCGGTCAGGATCTTGATAAAGCGCAGACGCACCGACTGACTTTTGATGGTGATTTCAGGGAAGAGCTTAATGATAAACTTCATGGCGACACAGCTTCGTTGGGCAAATAAGTGCTAAAACCATCGGCACTTAACTGGTAAAATCATATAATTACGGGTACCGCAGAAGCGCCCGCATCCGAGGCGCAAAAGTATACCACCTTTGTCAGATGACCGCTTCTGCAACCGCAATCACATTCATTATTTTGCTAATTAATCCTCGTCGGCTACCATGACCGATTGCAAGATGATTCCTAACCTGTGAGTCGACACTGATTATGCCGAAAAAAGCCGAAGCGCCAGCCAGTTTTGAAAGCGCATTACAGCAGCTGGAACAAATCGTCAGCCGTCTGGAAAGTGGTGAACTGCCGCTGGAAGAAGCACTGAACGAATTTGAACGCGGCGTACAGCTGGCACGCACCGGTCAGCAAACCCTGCAGCAGGCTGAACAGCGCGTGCAGATCCTGCTCAGCGATGACAAAGATGCCGCGCTCGCGCCGTTCACGCCGGAAAATGACTGATGGATTTCGCCAAATTACTCAACGCGTATCACGAACGCGTCAATCTGGCGTTGACACGCTTAATAGATCCACTTCCTTTTCAGAGTTCTCCTCTGGTGCAATCCATGCAATATGGGGCACTATTAGGCGGTAAGCGTCTGCGTCCATTTTTGGTTTACGCCACGGGCGAGATGTTAAAGGCCGATGCGGCCAGCCTGGATGCCCCGGCCGCTGCCGTAGAGTGCATTCATGCTTACTCTCTGATTCATGATGATCTGCCCGCGATGGATGACGATGCGTTACGTCGCGGACAGCCAACCTGCCATATAAAATATGGTGAAGACACAGCAATTCTCGCTGGTGATGCGTTGCAAACCCTGGCGTTTTCGATTCTGGCCGATGAGCCGATGCCCGGCGTCAGCCCGCAAGATCGCATTGCGATGATCTCCGAACTGGCTCAGGCCAGCGGTGTGGCAGGCATGTGCGGTGGCCAGGCGCTGGATCTCGCCGCAGAAGGCAAGCACATCGACCTCGCCCAGCTCGAGCAGATTCATCGTCATAAAACTGGCGCTTTGATTCGCGCTGCAGTGCGTCTTGGCGCATTGACGGCGGGTGAACGTGGCCGTGCGGCACTTCCGGTCCTGGATACCTACGCCAACGCCATCGGACTGGCGTTTCAGGTGCAGGATGACATTCTTGATGTGGTGGGCGATACCGCGGTGCTGGGCAAAACTCAGGGCGCGGATCAGGCATTGGGTAAGAGCACTTATCCGGCGCTGATGGGACTGGATAATGCCCGCAGTAAAGCGTGGGATCTTTATCAGGAAGCACTGGGCGCGTTAGAGATTCTGGCGGCGCAGTCCTACAACACCACCGCATTACAAGCACTGGCAAGCTTCATAATTGAACGCGATAAATAACTTTCATAATGAGTCTCTGATGAGTTTTGATATTGCAAAATACCCGACACTGGCATTAGCGAGCACGGTTCAGGAATTACGTTTACTACCGAAAGAAAAACTTCCGGTACTGTGTGACGAGCTGCGTCAGTATCTGCTGGATAGCGTGAGCCGGTCTTCCGGCCACTTTGCTTCGGGTCTGGGCGTCGTCGAACTAACAGTCGCGCTGCATTATGTTTATAACACCCCGTTTGACCATCTGGTGTGGGACGTTGGTCATCAGGCCTATCCGCACAAAATTCTGACCGGACGCCGCGATCGTATCGGCACTATCCGCCAGAAAAATGGCCTGCATCCGTTCCCGTGGCGCGGCGAAAGTGAATACGACGTATTGAGCGTCGGTCACTCATCGACCTCGATCAGCGCCGGATTGGGCATGGCGGTTGCCGCTGAGCGTGAAGGCAAAGGGCGTCGTACCGCCTGTATTATTGGCGATGGCGCCATCACCGCAGGTATGGCGTTTGAAGCCATGAACCACGCAGGCGATATCAAACCTGACATGCTGGTGATCCTCAACGACAACGAGATGTCGATCTCGGAAAACGTCGGCGCACTCAACAATCGTCTGGCCCAGATTCTCTCCGGTAAAACCTACTCACGGCTGCGCGAAGGCGGCAAGCGTGTGTTGGGCGGCCTACCTCCGATCAAAGAGCTGGTGAAGCGCACCGAAGAGCACCTGAAAGGCATGGTGGTGCCGGGCACGCTGTTTGAAGAGCTGGGCTTTAATTACATCGGTCCGGTTGATGGCCACGATGTGCTGACGCTGGTGAGCACGCTGAAGAATATGCGTGACCTGAAAGGCCCGCAGTTCCTGCACATCATGACCAAAAAGGGCAAAGGCTACGCGCCTGCCGAGCAGGATCCCATCGCCTGGCATGCGGTACCGAAGTTCGATCCGGCCAGCGGTTCTCTGCCGAAAAGCGCGCCAGGCCTGCCGAGCTACTCGAAAATTTTCGGTAGCTGGCTGAGCGAAATGGCCGCTGACGATCCGCGTTTAATGGCGGTGACGCCGGCGATGCGTGAAGGTTCTGGCATGGTCAGCTACTCTCGTGATTATCCGCAACAGTACTTTGACGTGGCGATTGCTGAACAGCATGCGGTGACCTTTGCTGCAGGTATGGCGATTGGCGGTTATAAGCCGGTGGTGGCGATTTATTCCACCTTCCTGCAGCGCGCTTACGATCAGCTGATTCACGATGTGGCGATCCAGAAACTGCCGGTGCTGTTCGCTATCGATCGCGGCGGCATTGTTGGCGCTGATGGGCAAACGCATCAGGGTGCATTTGATATCGCCTTCCTGCGCTGTGTGCCCGAAATGGTGATCATGACGCCAAGCGATGAAAATGAATGCCGCCAGATGCTTTACACTGGCTATCACTATCAGGCTGGTCCAAGTGCAGTACGCTATCCGCGCGGCACGGGCACTGGTGCCACGCTGGAGCCGTTGGCCAGTCTGCCGCTGGGCAAAGGCATTGTGAAGCGCCGTGGTGAAAAGCTGGCGATCCTCAACTTCGGCACGCTGTTGCCTGAAGCACAGGCTGCCGCTGAAGCGCTGAACGCCACGCTGGTAGATATGCGTTTTGTGAAGCCCCTGGATGAAGCCTTGATTGCCGAACTGTCCACCAGCCATGATTCGCTGGTGACGCTGGAAGAAGGCGCGATCAAAGGCGGAGCCGGTAGCGGCGTCAACGAATACGTGATGGCGAAACGCCTGCGTGTGCACGTGCTGAACCTCGGCCTGCCAGATGAATTTATTCCGCAGGGCACGCAGGAAGAAGTTCGCCAGGATTATCAGCTGGATGCCGCCGGTATTCAGCAGCAAATCACTGACTGGCTGGCACAGTAATCCCCTCCCCGCTCCTGCTGCTATGCTTAGGGCATTCCTAACGCATAAGAGCAGGAGCTCCCATGAAAACCATTCGTTTAGGCCAAACCGACTTACAGGTTTCGCGTCTCTGTTTAGGCTGCATGACTTACGGCGATCCGATGCGCGGCAATCACGCATGGACCCTGCCCGAAGAGAGTAGTCGACCGCTGATCAAGCAGGCGCTGGACGCGGGCATTAACTTTTTCGATACCGCCAACAGCTACTCCGATGGCAGCAGTGAAGAGATCGTCGGGCGTGCGCTGAAAGATTTCGCCCAGCGCGACCAGGTTGTTGTCGCCACCAAGGTCTATTTCCCGCTCAGCAACCTTTCTCAGGGGCTGTCACGCAAGAACATTCTGCAATCCATCGACGACAGCCTGACGCGTCTCGGCATGGAGTATGTCGACCTGCTGCAGATTCACCGCTGGGATTACGACACGCCGATCGAAGAGACGCTTGAGGCGCTGAATGAGGTGGTGAAATCGGGTAAAGCGCGCTACATCGGCGCTTCTTCGATGCATGCTGCACAGTTCGCTCAGGCGCTGGATCTGCAAAAGCAGAATGGCTGGGCGCGTTTTGTCAGCATGCAGGATCAGTACAACCTGATTCAGCGCGAGGAAGAGAACGAAATGCACCCGCTGTGTGAACGTGAAGGCATCGCGGTGCTGCCGTGGAGCCCGCTGGCACGCGGCAAATTGACACGTCCATGGGGCGAAACCACCGCACGTTCGGTATCGGATAACGTGATAAAAAAACTCTATACCGGCACCGAAGAGAACGATGCGGCGATTGCAGAGCGTCTGGCGACCATTGCCGCTGATAAAGGCGTGACGCGTGCACAGGTGGCGCTGGCGTGGCTGCTGCATAAACCGGTGGTCACAGCCCCTATTATCGGTGCATCGCGCGAGCAGCAGTTTGCAGAGTTGGTCAAAGCAGTGGATGTGGAGCTGAGTTCAACGGATATCGCCGAGCTGGAAACGGTGTATCAATCGCATCCGGTGGTAGGATTCGAGTAATGATTTAACAGCCCGCGTCCTGCGGGCTATCCTGGCAGACTCATTCCGTTCAGCGCTGCGGATTGCCAGCCCCTGAACGGCACCAGCTTGCTCTGAAGCTTTCGTACGCGTTGTGAAAGAGGGCACGTGAGTTAGGCGCACCTGCCGAATTAAAGCACCAGCCCCAATCCATACAAAATCGCCGCTGATATCACGCCCGCGATAATATCATCGACCATAATGCCCATGCCGCCATGCACGTTCTGATCGAACCAGCGAATCGGCCAGGGTTTCCACATATCGAAGATGCGGAAGATGACAAACCCGGCCAACACCCACTGCCAGCTCATCGCCGGAATCGCCATCAGCGTAATCCACATGCCGATAAACTCATCCCAGACGATGCTGCCGTGATCATGCACGCCCATGTCTTTCGCCGTTCGATGGCACAGATAAACGCCCACGCTAATGCCAATCAGCACCAGCAGCGAATAGATCTGCAGTGGCAGAAAGGTCATCAACCACCAAAACGGAATCGCCGCAATCGAACCGGCAGTACCCGGCATGATCGGGCTCAGGCCACTGCCAAAACCGGTTGCCAACAGATGCCAGGGATTGCTCAGGCGCAGGCGGCTTTTCGCTACATCTTTACTTCGCATTAAAGTGATCAAATCCCTTGTGATTAAAACGACGTGGCTTGCCATTTTCCAGCAGCGTCAACCCGTCGGCTTCAGGCGCAATCTGCCCGATGCAGGTATAAGGCACACCAAGATGACCCAGCGCCACGTCCAGCGCACCACGATTGACTTCCGGCACGGTAAAGCACAGCTCATAATCTTCGCCGCCACTTAACGCCCAGGTCAGCACCTGTTCCGGCTCAAAATGATCGCGCAACGCAGCAGACAGCGGCAACGCTTCCAGATTGAGGCGCGCACCGACGCGGCTCGCCGTGAGAATATGGCCGAGATCGGCAATCAAACCATCGGAGATATCGATCGCCGAGGTCGCCAGATTGCGCAGCGCCTGGCCCTGCAACACGCGTGGCATCGGGCGCAGATGGCGCTTGATCAACACTTCATGGACAGCCGGATCGTTCAGGCGATGACAATGTTGTAGCAGCGACAGGCCAGCCGCGCTGTCACCCAGCGTACCGGTGACAAAGATCCAGTCGCCAGGTTTGGCCCCCGAACGCTTTAATGCGCGTCCTGTCGGCACCAGACCGTGAATCCCCAACGTCAGGCTCAGCGGTCCGCGCGTGGTATCACCGCCAATCAGCTGCATATCGTAGTAATCCAGCAGCTCAAACAGGCTGTCGCTGAATGCGGCCAGCCAGCTTTCATTCACTTCAGGCAAGGTAATCGCCAGCGTCAACCACGCCGGATCGGCACCCATTGCCGCCAAATCACTGAGATTCACGGCCAGTGCTTTGTAACCCAGATCGGCAGGATGGATATCACGCAGGAAGTGCACGCCCGCCACCAGCGTATCGGTGCTAATGGCCAGCGTCTGTTTTTCGGGCACGTTCAGTAACGCACAGTCGTCACCAATTCCCTTCTCCACATCGCGGCGGGAGCTGGTAACGCGGTTAAAATAACGTGCGATCAGTTCGAATTCACCACAGGACATAAGTCAGGTCTCAATGAGAAAAAGGCCGGTAAACCGGCCTTTCGCATTTATTTTTTATTGGGTCGAATTTGTGGGGCTGCTTTATCCAGCACGCCGTTGACAAACTTGTGGCTGTCTTCGGCGCCAAACACTTTGGCCAGTTCGATGCCTTCGTTGATGGCCACTTTATAAGGCACATCAGAACGTTTGCTCAGCTCATACAGCGAAAGACGCAGAATGGCTTTTTCTACCTGACCCAGCTCTTCCAGCTGACGTGACAGGTAAGGCTTCATCAGACCGTCCAGGTACGCGCTGTTAGTCGCCACACCGGCCAGCAATTCGCGGAAATAGCTAATATCGACGTCTTTGACGTCTTGTTCCGCCAGAAACTGGTATTCCACATCGGCAATGTCGTTGTTCGACAGCTGCCAGGAGTAAAGCGCCTGGACAGCGCACTCACGGGCGCGACGACGAGCAGCAGGTTTCACAAAATTCCCCTTCCAAAAATCAGGCTTTGATGGCTTTCAATACGTTAATCATTTCGAGTGCAGTCAGGGCCGCTTCGGCGCCTTTATTACCTGCTTTAGTGCCGGCGCGTTCAATCGCCTGCTCGATGTTTTCGGTGGTTAACACGCCG
Source organism: Candidatus Pantoea communis (assembly GCF_011752685.1). Classification (NCBI taxonomy): domain Bacteria; kingdom Pseudomonadati; phylum Pseudomonadota; class Gammaproteobacteria; order Enterobacterales; family Erwiniaceae; genus Pantoea; species Candidatus Pantoea communis. The sequence goes on along the minus strand of NZ_VWXC01000008.1, from coordinate 136,135 downwards.
AAAGTCACCGGAATTTCGCTGGTCATCGCCACGTTGGCAATGCCAGAACTGGCTTCACCTGCCACATATTCGAAGTGGGCGGTGCCGCCACGGATCACGGTTCCCAGCGCCACGATCGCGTCGTGCTTACCGGCTTTCGCCAGTGCGCGCGCTGCCAATGGCAGTTCGTAAGCGCCTGGAACCCAAACCACAGTGATGTTTTCTGCTTTGACCTGGCCAATACGCTTCAGCGCATCCACCGCGCCATCCAGCAGGCTGTCATTAATGAAGTTGTTAAAACGCGCAATAACGATGGCAATGTGAGCATCAGGCGTGGCAACAGGAGCTTCGATAACTTTCATACATATCCTTTGGGTGTTTGATTTATGGCCCCGCAGAAGGGGGCGGATTCTATCATACTCTTCGGCGACGCGCTCAGGCTTTTCAGTCGGTGCTTAAGCGGGCGTCAGGGTAAGCCGCAGGTCCGCGCCAACCCTGCGCACATCGCTGAACTTCAGCTCTGGCGCATCAGCCAATTGTTCCAGTCCAGGCAGCTCACACAGACCGCGTGCCGCATTGCCCAGTAGTTTCGGTGCCACATAGACAATCAGTTCATCGACCAATCCAACCTGCAACAGCGCACCGGCTAAACCGGCACCGGCTTCGACCCACACCGAGTTAATCTGCCGCTGGCCGAGTAACATCATCATCGCCACCAGATCCAGTTGCTCTCCGCGCAGCGGCACCGCAATCTGGCTGACGCTGTCTGGCCAGGTTTGCTGATCGATTTCACTACGCATCAGCCAGGTTTCACCCGGCTGACTCATCAGTCGATGTTGCGGCGTCACACGCTGCTGGCTATCAATCACCACGCGAATCGGCTGACGCAGCGTGGCTTCATCCAGCTGCTGGCGTGCATCTTCATTCAGTTCGCCCCAGCGCACCGTTAATGACGGATCGTCTGCCAGCACTGTGGCACTCGAGGTAAGAATAGCCGAACTCTGGGCACGTAATTGTTGCACATCGCGCCTTGCCGCCGCCGAGGTGATCCACTGACTTTCGCCACTGGCCATCGCGGTGCGCCCATCAAGGGATGCGCCGAGTTTGAGCTGAATCCACGGGAAGCCAGTGCGCATACGTTTCAGAAAACCACGATTCAATGCTTCCGCTTCGCTCATCATTAAGCCGTGGCTGACTTCAATGCCGGCCTGCTGCAAACGATACAAGCCGCGTCCCGCCACTTGCGGATTGGGATCCTGCATTGCCGCCACCACGCGACTGACGCCCGCAGCGATCAACGCATCGCAACACGGCGGCGTGCGGCCATGATGGCTGCAGGGCTCCAGCGTGACATAGGCGGTTGCGCCTTTAGCTTTTTCACCCGCCATGCGCAGCGCGTGCACTTCAGCATGCGGCTCGCCCGCACGGTGATGCCAGCCTTCGCCGACAATCTCGTCGTCGCGTACAATCACGCAGCCAACATTAGGATTAGGTGTGGTGGTAAAACGTCCGCGACGCGCCAGTTCCAGCGCGCGCGCCATGTAGCGTTCGTCAGTCATGGCTTAGTCCTGTAAGCGGGCGATCTCTTCGCCAAAATCACGGATATCTTCGAAACTGCGGTATACAGAAGCAAAACGGATATAGGCGACTTTATCGAGTTTCTTCAGCTCTTCCATCACCAGATTACCGACCAGCTTGCTGGGAATTTCGCGTTCGCCGGTGGCCCGCAGTTGCGTTTTAATGTGGTTGACGGCGTTATCCACCGCATCGGCGCTCACCGGGCGCTTCTCCAGCGCCTTCATCATGCCGCTGGCGAGCTTATCTTCGTTAAAGGGTTCACGCACATCGTTGCTTTTCACCACGCGCGGCATCACCAGCTCAGCCACTTCAAAGGTGGTAAAACGCTCATGGCACACCAGACACTGGCGGCGGCGACGCACCGATGAACCTTCACTGACCAGGCGAGAATCAATCACTTTGGTGTCCACAGCGGAGCAGAAGGGGCAATGCATGACGTTTCCTGTCGCGAGATAAATAGGCCACACAGTGTAGCGCGATCTTCAAAGCAACTGAATACACGCGACCGAATCACCGCCCGGCTCACAGACGCAGGATGTCACGCTCTGTAAACATGAAAAGCCACTAAGCTTAAACAGCCAATCCGGCACATTTGCAGGAGGTCACATGGGTCTGTTCAATTTCGTGAAAGAAGCAGGTGAAAAGTTATGGGATGCCGTCACCGGCGCTGACGATCCCAGCAAAAAACTACAGGATCATATTAATCAACTCGGCTTACCTGACAGCGATAAAGTCAAAGTCGATGTGCAAGGCGACACCGTTACCGTGAGCGGTGATGGCATTTCACAGGAGCTGAAGGAGAAAATCCTGGTGGCCGCCGGCAACGTGGCAGGGATTACCAAGGTCGATGACAAGGTCACCGTGACCGACAGTGCACCAAAAGCGGAATTCTACACGGTGAAAAAAGGCGACACCCTGAGTGCGATTTCCAAACAGCTCTACGGGAATCCCAATGAATACAACAAGATTTTCGCAGCAAACAAGCCAATGCTGACGCATCCTGATAAGATCTACCCCGGCCAGGTATTACGTATTCCGAAATAACAGAAAGGACAATGCATGACGATCAGGACGTTTTGGGCGCCCGCCGCACTTTCGCTGCTGGTGCTCAGTGGTTGTAGTTCAACGCCGACTTCACCGCAGGTCAAAGAGTTACATCAGGAAGTCAGCCAGCTTAACCAGCAGATGCGCAAGCTCACCAATCAGGCAACGGCGCTGGAAACTCAGGGTCAACTCAATGGGCAATCGACCCAGGGGGCATGGCTATTGCCGCAAGCCAACACTCCCGTCGAGTTACAGACGCAGGTGGGCAAATTGCGCCTGTCACTGTCTCGCGTCGAGGGGGAAGCCAGTGGTAGTCGCGCCAACCTGAATATCCGTTCCACCGATGACCAGCCGATCCCCGCGCTGAGCGCCACCGTGGTATGGGGTGAGCTGGATCCAGCCAGTGGCAAACCGCTGAATGCGGAGAGTCTGAGCCAGACCATTCAGGTTGAGGCGAGTCTGATGCCACGCAGTTCGGTAACAGTGCCGCTGCGCCTGAGCGGACTGACGCCGGAGCAACTCGGCTTTGTGCGCGTGCATGATGTGCAGAGCACAGCAGCCACCAAAACCGCGCCCTGATCAGCAGGCATAAAAAAACGGGCTGCCCTTAGGCAGCCCGTTTCATTTCATCAGCAGAATTAAGGCAGGATCGAAGGCTGATCTGCGCCCTCTTTCTCCACTTTCTGCACCAGCATGTGTTCACGCTTCATACCCAGTTTCAGCGCCAGAGCAGAAGAAACATAGATAGATGAAACGGTACCGATGGTGACACCGATCAGCATGGTCAGCGAGAAGCCTTTCAGCAGCGCGCCACCAAAGATGAACAGGATCAGAATCATCGCCAGCGTGGTCAGCGAGGTGATCAGGGTACGGCTCAACGTTTGGGTCAGCGACACGTTGGTGATGTCGTAAGAGGAGCCGCGACGGATCTTGCGGAAGTTCTCACGAATACGGTCGGAAACCACGATTTTATCGTTAAGCGAGTAACCAATCACCGACATCAGTGACGCGACAATCGTCAGGTCGATCTCGATGTGTGACAACGCCAGAATGCCGCAGGTGATGATGACGTCATGCGCCAGTGCCAGCACAGTGCCCAGCGCCAGACGCCACTCAAAGCGGAAGCCGATATAGATCAGAATCGCAATCAGTGCCGAGAGCAGCGCCATCGCACCGGCCTGCGCCAGATCGCTACCCACGCTTGGGCCGACGAACTCAATGCGCTTCACCGTGGCGTTCTGTTGCGTGGTCTGGTTAATCGACGACACCACTTTGTTGCCGAGTTCCTGACCTGCTGCACCAGTGGCTGGCGGCATACGCACCATCACGTCACGGCTGCTGCCAAAGTTCTGCACCAGCGGCTCCTGGAAGCCCGCTTTCAACAAACCTTCACGCAGTGCGTCCAGATCGGCCGGTTTTTCCAGGTTAATCTCAATCACCGTTCCGCCGGTAAAGTCGAGGCCCCAGTTGAAGCCTCGCACACCGATAATGGCGATAGACGCCACAATCAGCAGACCGGAGATGATGAATGCCAGCGTATCCCAGCGCATAAAGTCGACGACCTTACGCCCGTGGTTCAGCTGCTCAATACTATATTCCTGTGCCACAACGCACTCCTCAGATGGACAGCTTGTTGATGCGTTTGCCGCCGTAAACCAGGTTAACGATGGCACGGGTGCCGACGATAGCGGTGAACATTGAGGTCGCGATACCGATAGCGGTGGTGATCGCAAAGCCTTTAATGGAGCCGGTACCGACCGCATAAAGAATGATAACTTTGATCAGCGTAGTGACGTTGGCGTCGACGATACTGGAGAAGGCGCCTTTGTAGCCTTCGTGAATCGCCTGCTGTACCGAGCGTCCGTTACGCAGTTCTTCTTTAATACGTTCGTTAATCAACACGTTGGCATCGACAGCAACCGCCAGCGTCAACACGATACCGGCAATCCCCGGCATGGTGAGGGTCGCACCCGGCAGCAGTGACATGATGCCGACAATCAGCACCAGGTTGCACAGCAGCGCGCTGGTCGCAATCAAACCAAATTTCTTATAGAACACCACCATAAACAGAATGGACGCGATCAGACCCCACAAGCAGGCTTCGAGACCCTGAGTGATGTTCTGCTGGCCCATCGTTGGACCAATGGTACGCTCTTCCACAATCTGAATTGGCGCGATCAACGCACCGGCACGCAGCAGCAGCGACAGCTGACGGGCTTCGTTCGGGTTGTTGATACCGGTGATGCGGAAGCTGTTACCGAGGCGCGACTGAATGTTCGCCACGTTAATCACTTGTTCCTGTTTCACCAGGATTGCACGACCGTTGGCGTCTTTCTTACCGCTGTCCTTGTACTCCACAAACAGGGTCGCCATCGCTTTACCGATGTTGTCCTTGGTGAAGTTCGACATCATGTTACCGCCCGCGCCATCCAGTGAAATGTTCACCTGCGGCTGGTTGTACTCGTCCATGCTGGACGTCGAATCGGTAATATGGTCACCGGTCAGAATCACACGCTTGTACAGAACCACTGGCTGGCCTTCACGCGTCTCTTTCACTTCCGAATCACCCGGCACACGGCCACTCGCCGCGGCAGTTGGATCAACGGTGGTGTTTACCAGACGGAATTCCAGGGTCGCAGTGGCACCCAGAACCTCTTTGGCACGCGCCGTGTCCTGAATACCCGGCAGTTCCACCACGATGCGGTCAGAACCCTGACGCTGCACCAGTGGCTCGGCAACGCCAAGCTGGTTCACACGGTTACGCAAGATATTGATGTTCTGCTGAACCGCATACTCACGGGCTTCGCTCAGACGCGCATCGGTCATCACCGCACGCAGCGTATCGCTGCCGACGCTGGAGATCACCAGATCGCGATGACGCGGTGACAGGTAGCTGATCGCCGCATCACGGCTGGCACCGTCGCGGAAACGCACTTCTACACCGTAGTTAGCGATTTTATTGACGTTGGTATACGGGATGCTTTTGTCGCGCAGGTCACTGCGCAGGCCATCGGCATTCTGCTCTTGCAGCTTGCCCAGAGCGGTATCCATATCCACTTCCATCAGGAAGTGTACGCCGCCACGCAGATCAAGACCGAGTTTCATCGGCTGTGCAGCCAGCATGGTCAGCCAGCGCGGGGTTGCCGGCGCGAGGTTGAGTGCCACAACATAGTTGTCGCCCAACGCGGTAGTGATGGCATCACGCGCGCGCAGCTGTGCATCCTGATTGTCAAAACGGGCCAGAATGGCGCCATTTTCCAGAGCGAGGGATTTGCTCTGGATATTATCTTGTTTTAATAAAGTCTGGACCTGATCCAACGTCTGTTCACTGGCGGCGCCACCGCGCGCACCAGTGATCTGAACGGCCGGATCCTCTCCATAAAGGTTAGGAAGCGCATAGAGCAGGCCGACGAGAATCACGACGACCAGCATGATGTACTTCCACAAAGGATAACGGTTTAACACGGCAGTTCCCTTCGGGAAGAAAAAATTACAGCGCCTTCATAGTACCTTTCGGCAGAACGGCGGCCACGAAATCACGTTTTACAACTACTTCAGTGGTGTCGTTCAGGGCGATAGAAACGTAGCCGTTGTCAGCCACTTTGGTCACACGACCTACCAGGCCACCGCTGGTCAACACTTCATCACCTTTAGAGATGGAATCCATCAGCTTCTTGTGATCTTTAGAACGTTTCTGCTGCGGGCGCAGAATCATGAAATAGAAGATCAGACCAAACACCACCAGCATGATCACCAGAGAATAAGGACTTCCCTGAGACGGAGCGCCTGCTGCGGCAACGGCGTCAGAAATGAAAAAGCTCATTAAATTTCCCTCATTGATAGAATTATCAGACGTTTAACGGTGGAACCGCTTTACCCGTCCGTTGGTAGAACTCGCTAACAAAGTGCTCTAATTTACCCTCTTCGATGGCCTTACGTAAACCCGCCATCAGACGCTGGTAATAGCGCAGATTGTGAATCGTATTCAGACGTGCGCCCAGTATTTCGTTACAACGATCAAGATGATACAAGTAGGCGCGGCTATAATTGCGACAGGTGTAACAATCACACTCCGCATCCAGCGTTGCCGTGTCATCTTTATACCTGGCGTTACGGATTTTCACCACGCCATCGGTCACAAACAGGTGACCATTACGCGCATTACGCGTTGGCATGACGCAGTCAAACATATCGATACCGCGGCGAACGCCTTCCACCAGATCTTCTGGCTTGCCGACGCCCATCAAATAACGCGGTTTATCTTGCGGAATTTGCGGACAGACGTGTTCCAGGATACGGTGCATGTCCTCTTTAGGTTCACCCACCGCCAGGCCGCCCACAGCGTACCCATCAAAGCCGATATCTACCAGACCTTTAACCGAGACATCTCGTAAATCTTCGTAAACACCGCCCTGAATAATGCCGAACAGCGCATTTTTATTCCCGAGTGAATCAAAGCGATCGCGGCTACGCTGCGCCCAACGCAGTGACATCTCCATCGAACGTTTGGCGTAATCCCAGTCTGCTGGATACGGCGTACACTCGTCGAAAATCATCACCACGTCTGAACCGAGGTCGTACTGAATTTCCATCGATTTTTCCGGATCGAGGAAAATCGGGTCGCCGTTGATCGGGTTACGGAAATGCACGCCCGCTTCGGTGATCTTACGAATGTCACCGAGGCTGAACACCTGGAAGCCGCCGGAGTCAGTGAGGATCGGTCCCTGCCAGTTCATGAAATCGTGCAGGTCACCGTGCAGTTTCATGATCTCCTGGCCCGGGCGCAGCCACAGGTGGAAGGTATTACCGAGCAGGATCTGCGCACCGGTGTCTTTCACTTCTTCCGGCGTCATGCCCTTCACGGTGCCGTAGGTGCCCACAGGCATGAATGCCGGGGTTTCCACCACACCACGATCGAACACCAAACGGCCACGGCGCGCGCGCCCGTCGGTGGTATCTAATTCAAATTTCACATTGACCTCATTAGATAATCAGAGAAACAGTCTGATTATTAAGCTCCAACCACTTCGTCAGGAGCCTGTGGATTACGGGTGATGTACATGGCATCCCCGTAGCTAAAGAAACGGTACTGCTCTGCCACCGCGCTTTGGTAAGCCGCCATGGTATTTTTGTAACCGGCAAATGCTGACACCAGCATAATCAGCGTCGATTCCGGCAGATGGAAGTTGGTGATCAGCGCATCAATCACCTGATAGTGATAGCCCGGATAGATGAAGATCTGCGTGTCGTCGAAGAAGGGTGCAATCAGCGCATCCTGAGCCGCCTGCGCCGCGCTCTCCAGAGAACGCACGGAGGTGGTGCCCACCGCGACCACTTTGTTGCCACGCGCTTTACACGCCAGCACCGCATCCACCACATCCTGCGGCACTTCGGCATACTCAGAGTGCATGATGTGGTCATTGATGTTCTCGACGCGCACCGGCTGGAAGGTACCTGCGCCAACGTGCAGCGTGACAAATGCCATTTCGATGCCTTTCGCGCGAAGCGCGTCCAGCAACGGTTCATCAAAATGCAAACCGGCGGTCGGTGCGGCTACCGCACCCGGACGCGCACTGTAAACGGTTTGATAAAGTTCGCGATCCGCTTCTTCGTCCGGACGATCAATATACGGCGGCAACGGCATATGGCCGACGCTGTTAAGGATATCCAGCACTGCGCGGTCATCCGCAAATTCGATTTCAAACAGCGTATCGTGGCGCGCGACCATGGTGGCTTTGACGCTTTCGTCATCGCCCAGCAGCAGCTCTGCACCCGGCTTCGGCGCTTTTGAGGCACGCACGTGCGCCAGCACGCGTTTGTCATCCAGCATGCGCTCTACCAGCATCTCGATTTTGCCGCCACTGGCTTTTCGGCCGAAGACACGCGCCGGAATAACGCGGGTATTGTTAAACACCAGCAGGTCGCCCGGATTGAGTTTATCCAGTACGTCGGTAAACACTTCATGGCTTAACGCCCCACTTGGGCCATCCAGCGCCAGCAAGCGGCAACCGCTGCGCTGCGCCTGCGGATAGTGGGCGATCAAAGATTCTGGCAACTCAAAAGCAAAATCGGCTACACGCATGCATCACTTCTTTCAGGACTCAAAAAACAGGCGGCATAGTTTAGCGGAAAAGCGGCAAATTCTGAACAACTGGCTGCATATCTGTGATTCTGCCTATAATGCGCCATGAACTTTCTCGCTCACCTTCACCTCGCACAGCTGGCAGACAGCTCACTGCTGGGCAATCTGATGGCCGACTTCGTGCGCGGCAATGTGCAATCGCAATGGCCGGAACCGGTTGTGGCGGGCATCGCTATGCATCGCCGACTGGATGTTTTGACGGATAACCTGCCGGAAGTGCGTGAAGCGCGGCAATTCTTTCGCGCTGAAACTCGTCGCGTTGCGCCCATCACGTTGGATGTCATCTGGGATCACTTCCTCGCGCTGCACTGGGACCAGCTGCACCCTTCCCAATCGCTGGTCGCGTTCACGGCGGCAGCCGAGCGTGAAATCATGCCGCAACTGCCCGGCACGCCAGAAGGATTCATCGAACTCAATTCGGTGATGTGGTGCGAGCGCTGGTTTGAGCACTATGCCGAACCAACGCGGCTGGCCCGCGTATTGAGCGGTATGGCACACCGCCGTCCGCGTCTGGCGGCGCTGCGCGACTCCTATCAGGATTTCGTCGATCATTATCAGCAACTTGAACCGCTGTTCTTCCAGTTTTATCCGCGCCTGATGGAAGCCGCACGTCAGCAGCAACTCTAATCCGCCTTTTTTTCACAATCCCAGCATTTACGCCTCTTGCCAGCCGCAGTCATCTGCGGCTTAATGAAACCTTTCTTAACTTTTGTTAAGTAGGTCACACCGCCAGGTCGCCTGTTTCGGCGTTTTTTGTCACTTCGTTTGCCAGAAAATGATAAGAGGGAAAGATGTCATCAGCTACGCTAACCGAACTTGACGCGCGTTATCACTTTGCCTGTGATGTCGCCAAAACCGCAGCCAGCCGCGCTTTATCCTGGTATCAGCAGCGTCATCAACTGGTGATTGAGCATAAAAAGGATTTACAGGATGTGGTCAGCGAAGCCGATCGCAACGTGGAAGAATTGGTCAAGCACCTGATTTACGAACGCTTTCCCGATGATGCTGTGCTGGGTGAAGAGAGCGGTGGTGAAACTACCGGTGCGCGCTTTGTCTGGGTGATTGACCCGATTGATGGCACCAGTAACTTCCTGAATGGATTACATAACTGGTGCGTGTCACTGGCGATTGTCTGTGAAAATGAGCCGGTAATTGGCGTGGTCTGCGATCCCAACCATCATGAGACCTTCCATGCCTGTCGCGGTAAAGGTGCCTGGGTCAATGAAAAGCGCATTCAGGCGCACAGCGCTCAGCATCTCAATCAGGGCGTGCTCGGCATCAGCAGTTCGAACAGTCAGCCGGTAGAGCCGCTGACAGCCTTTATTGGTGGCTTGCTGTCACAGGGCGGGATGTTCATCCGTAATGGCTCTGGCGCATTAATGAGTGCCTGGGCCGCCGCTGGTCGTTTAATTGGTTATTACGAAGCGCATATGAATCCGTGGGACGGTTTACCCGGTATTGTATTGATGCGTGAGGCCGGCGGCATAACCAATGATTACCTTGGTCACAACGGTCTGCAGCAGGGCAATCCTGTGCTGCTCGCCAATAGCGTTATCTACCCTCAGCTCAAAGCACTGTTACCCGCGCATATCAGCCTGTAGCCGATTCACCACATCATGAAAGATAAGCCTGAAGGATAATCCGGGCTTATCTTTTCGCTATTTATGCTTCAGCGGTGTAAATACAAACACCACCTTAATCTGCGATTATTCTAATTTTCTTCCGCCCTGATATTTAGCGGCTAAAAGCGCGTATTCTGTCAGCGTCAATCATCCCTTGTAATACCCATTTTTCTCCTTTGTAACTTTTTTCGGCGACAGGATGCGCCGATTTATTTTTTCTGGAACGCATAACCATTCTTATCCTAACTTCTGGGTTAAATTATGACTGCGAATGCCTCTCACCGTTATCGGGCGGATATTGACGGCCTGCGCGCCGTCGCCATCATTCTGGTGGTACTCTTTCACTCCGGCGTCACCTCGCTGCAGGGTGGCTTTATTGGTGTCGACCTCTTCTTTGTTATTTCCGGCTTTCTGATCGGCGGTATTATCAGCAAGGAAATATCCGAGGGTCGCTTCTCATTTTATCAATTCTATTTACGCCGCATTAAACGTATCGCTCCCGCGTTATTTTTCATGATGACGATATTGCTGCTACTGGGCTTCATCCTGCTCTCACCGCTAGAGTTCAGCCAGCTGGCCAAATACAGCCTGGCGGTATTTATCGCCGTACCTAATATGCTGCTACTCAAGAGCGGTGACTATTTCAGTACCGATTCCGATTTAAATCCCCTGCTCATGACCTGGTCATTGGGAATAGAAGAACAGTTCTATATTGTGCTGCCATTCATTCTGCTTTTGGCCGTACGACTCAAACGTTCGATGCGCTCTGTGGTACTGATACTGAGTGTGATCTCTTTGGTGGCCTGTATCGGGATCACACCGTTTGCCACCACCCATGCCTTTTATCTGTTGCCAACCCGCGCCTGGGAACTCGGTGCCGGTGTGCTGCTGGCGCTGTGGAAACCACACCCCCTCACCGGCCGAGCGGCCAGCCTGCTCAATCTGCTGGGCTGGGTGATGATCATCGCCGCCAGCCTGTTGCTTAGTAGCCATAGCCAATTTCCGGGCTGGTTGGCGATCATTCCCGTACTGGCGGGTTGCCTGATGATCGGTGCGCGCAGCGAGCTTAACCAGTTACTGTTAGAAAATCCGCTGATGCGCTTTATCGGCAAGATCTCTTATTCCTGGTACCTGTGGCACTGGCCGCTGCTAAGTCTGGCGCGCATCTGTAGCGATCACCCCCTTACCGTCTGGCAAGGTTTGATGATTTGCGGCGCAGTGCTGGGTCTGGCCTGGTTTTCGTGGCGCTTTGTCGAGCAACCCTTCCGCCAGACGCGCATGGGCACGCGTTGGGTGATCCCCGGCTACTGTGCCTCATCCCTGATTGCGGCGGGTGCGATGCTGCTGTTGTGGCAAACCGGGGGCATGAAATCGCGGGTTAGTGAACTCGTCGTGAATGCGGACAGCTGGAAAATTTCGGCGCAGCGTAATCCGTGCTTGCTTGATTACGGGGCAAACCTGCCCTCCGGGCATGAGGAGTGTCATCCAAACACCGATCGCCCCGGTATCGCCTTAATTGGCGACAGTCACGCTGCCGCACTGCGTGCTTCGGTGTCGGGCTATGCACAACGTCAGCATAAACCGCTGTATCAACTCACCAAAGCCTCCTGTCCGTTCCTGATTGGTGCCACACGCGTGGTGAGCCAAATGCCACATCATGCGCAACAATGCATCACCTTTAATCAGGAAGTGCTGAAGATGGTGCTGAGCGACAAGGTGGACGAAGTGGTAATCAGCGCCTATTGGGCATCGGGTATGAGCCTGTTGCCAGGTGCCGGTTTCCGCGAAACCGATCATCCTGAAAAGAGTAATCTTGAGGCGCTGCAAGCGGGTATGGATCGCGTGGTGGCTCAGCTGACTAAGGCGGGCAAAAAGGTCACGGTAATAGAGGATGCGCCTTCAGTGGACGTTGACCCGCTGCGCTACAGCAATAACCGTAACATTCCGATTCGTCGCGAACTGAGCGCCTGGCTGAGCAAGTGGGAAGCTCCGCCGCTGCTCTCTGAGCGCACCAGATTGTTCCAGTTCCCGGAAGAGGCCGTGGAGAAATTATTGCAGCGCTATAAGCAACAAGGCGTACGCGTGTTATCGCTGCGAGAGAATCTGTGTAATGAGCAGGGTTGTTTGATCACCAGCGGAGGATTGCCGCTCTATTATGATGACAATCACCTGAGCCCGGCGGGCGGAGAGATTGCGTTGGGTAGCAACTGGTAGTCGTGCTTCGTCCTGCGCTTTTCATCATACTTAAAAGCTCAGGGCGGGAATCTCTCCCGCCCTGAACACAACCTATCCTTCCACGCTTAACGGGCAAACATTCCACCCGTGATGCGCATCAGAATGATCAGGCTTTCCGCTTTTTCGCCAGCGGCCAGGCCAGCAACAGCAGCACAATCCACGCGAAGCCAACATACAGCGACACGCGCGTGTCAGGGAAATAACCGATCAAGGCAATGATAAACATCAGGAAAGCCACGCCAAACCAGGCAGTTTTGCTGCCACCAGGCAAGGCGAATTGCAATTTACCCGCCTGCTCTTTGCCAATTTTGCGGCGAAACGCGATTTGCGACAGCAGAATCATGATCCACACCCACACCGTGGCGAAGGTCGCCAGCGAGGCGATCACCAGGAACACTTTTTCCGGCATCAGGTAGTTGAGATACACGGCGATAAGCATCGCCACCATCATCACCAGCACAGTGACCCACGGAATTCCGCGATCCGAGACCTTCTGGAACATCTTCGGCGCATGGCCCTGCTGCGCCATGCCGTGCAACATACGCCCGACGCCAAACACATCGCTGTTGATCGCCGACAGTGACGCCGTCAATACCACAAAGTTAAGAATCGATGCCGCCGCTGCAATGCCCAGATGCTGGAAAGTCAGCACAAAAGGACTGCCGGAGGTGCCAACCTGGTTCCACGGATAGATCGACATGATGACAAACAGCGTGCCGACATAGAACACCAGAATGCGCAGCGGAACCGAGTTGATGGCGCGCGGAATCGACTTCTCAGGCTCTTCCGCTTCACCGGCGGTGATACCGATAATTTCAATGCCGCCATAGGCAAACATCACCATTTGCAGTGACAGCAGCATGCCGACAATGCCGTGAGCGAAGAAGCCGCCGTTGGTCCACAGGTTATGGATACCCGTAGGCTGACCGCCGTTGCCGATGCCCCAGAAAATCATGCCAAAACCGGCGATGATCATGATGATAATGGTGGCGACTTTGAAGAAGGAGAACCAGAACTCGACTTCACCAAACACCTTCACGCTCATCAGGTTAATGGCACCGATAATCAGCACCACCGACAGCACCCAAATCCAGTGCGGTACTTCCGGGAACCACACGCCCATGTAGATACCAAAAGCCGTCACGTCGGCAATCGCCACAATCAGGATTTCAAAACAGTAGGTCCAGCCGGTGATGTAACCTGCTAACGGCCCCAGATAGTCCTGCGCGTAGCGCGAAAACGAGCTGGCCTGCGGGTTATTCACTGACATCTCACCCAAGGCACGCATGATGATGTACGCCACCGCACCGCCGATGATGTACGCCAGCAGCACGCTGGGGCCTGCCATTTTGATCGCATCCGCCGAGCCGTAAAACAGCCCGGTACCGATTGCCGATCCCAGCGCCATAAAACGGATGTGGCGCGTGCTCAGTCCGCGTTTGAGCTTGTTGGTTTCTTGCATAACATCAATACCTTGTAAATGAAAAAACCACGGGCAAGCCCGTGGTTGAAATTAACAGCAATGTCGATTACGAGTGGGCAGCGACCTGTTCGCGTCCTTTTGCCCGATCGACCACCGCGGCAATCACCAGCATCACCAGCGATGGCGGCAACCAGGAGAGTCCCTGATCGGCCAGTGGCAGATGCTGGCTAAACAGCGGCAGCACATCTTTAAAATTGGTGGTTTTGATGGCATCAACGATGCCAAACAGCAGACTCACCAGCATGGTTGGCGCGATAATACGCGTGCTCTTATTCCACCATTTCAGGGTGAAGCTCAGCACCACCAGCACGATGCACGGTGGATAAATCGCCGTCAGCACCGGAATGGAGATCTGAATCAGGTGGCTCAGGCCGAGATTCGACACCACCATGGAGAACAGACCCAGAATAAACACCAGCGTCTTATACGACAACGGCAGGTATTGCGCAAAGAATTCCGCACAGGCGCAGGTCAGGCCAACCGCCGTCACCATGCAGGCCACGAAGATCAGTGCTGCCAGGAAGAAGCTGCCCATGCCGCCAAAGGTCTGCTGCACATACGCATGCAGAATCGCTGCACCATTGGCATTCTGATCAACCAGGCCAGCACTGCCAGAACCGAGTTTGAACAGGCTCAGGTAAACCAGCGTCAAGCCAACACCGGCAATCACGCCCGCCAGCATGGTGTAACGGGTCAGCAGTTTCGCATCTTCAACGCCGCGAGAACGTGCCGCATTGACGATAACAATACCAAACACCAGCGCACCCAGCGTATCCATCGTCAGATAGCCGTTAACGAAGCCGCTGGAGAAGGCCGCACGCTGGTAATCAGCCGTAGCAGGCGCGATACCACCGGCCGGCCACAGCAGTGCTGCCAGACCGAGAATGGTCAGCGCCACGATTTTCAGCGGAGCGAGGAAGTGGCCGACAGTGTCCAGCAATTTGCCAGGATACAGGGAAATGCCAATCACCAGCGCAAAATAAATCAGGCTGTAGATAAACAGCGGCAGCGCGCCATCACCGGTCAGCGGAGCAATCCCCACTTCAAACGACACGGTCGCCGTACGCGGCGTGGCGAACAGTGGGCCCACTGCCAGATAGCAAACCGTTGCCAGCAGCAGACCTGCGGCTTTACCAATTGGCGAGCTGAGGGCATCAATGCCGCCGCCCACGCGCGCCAGGGCGATAACGGTCATCACCGGCAAGCCAACGGCCGTAATCAGAAAGCCGAAAGCGGCAACCCAGACGTGTTCGCCAGACTGAATCCCCACCATCGGTGGAAAGATAATGTTTCCTGCGCCTACGAACAGGGCAAACGTCATGAAGCCCAGCGCCAGGATATCCTTGGAGGTTAAACGATGTGTCATAAACTTCTGTACTGCCTGTAGCTGATGTTGCGGTGGAAGTTGAGTGCGTGTTGTCCTCTGCATGCACAAAAACAAAGGCTTATCTGATGAGTTCAGAGCGTTATGCGGGCCTAATCGTTAAAGCGCAGGTGATTTAATCTACTTTTCTTCTGTTCGCAGAGGGATAAATCGACAACGGCGCAAATTAAAACGTTTATAGCGAAGAAAGGCAATACGGGATCGGAAAACCAGAAGGATATAACAATAAAGTGACACAAAGCAGTGTATCAGCGGGGAATAGCGTGAAAACACCTCAGATGATTTGCTTAAAGTTTCCGCATCACGGGAGATCTCCTCGCAAAACCGGGCTCTTAAATGCACAAAAGGCGCGATTTACGCGCCTGTTTGCACAAGTTTACAGCATCACCACACCTGATTGGCGATATCGACCACCAGACGAATCTTCTGCCACTGCTGCGCTTCCGTCAGGCTGTTGCCCTCTTCTGTCGAGGCAAAGCCACATTGTGGGCTGAGGCAAATCTGGTTCAGGCTCACAAACTGAGAAGCTTCCTGCAGGCGCGCTTTCACCTGCTCCGGATCTTCCAGTTCACCGTTCTTAGTCGTGATCAGACCCAATACCACTTGCTGATGGCCGGGTTTGATAAAGCGCAGCGGCTCAAAACCACCGGAACGCTCGTTGTCATATTCGAGGAAGTAAGCATCGATATTCACCTGACCAAACAGAATCTCGGCCACCGGCTCATAGCCGCCTTCGGAAATCCAGGTTGAGCGGAAGTTGCCGCGGCACACATGCAGACCAATGGTCAGGTCAGCCGGTTTATCTTCCAGCGCTTTGTTCAGCACCTCAGCGTAAATACGCGCCAGTTCCTGCGGATCTTCACCGCGCTCACGGATCTGCTGCTGCTGATCCGAAGAGCACAGGTAAGCCCAAACAGTGTCATCCAGCTGCAGAAAACGGCAGCCCGCCGCGTAGAAAGCCGCGATCGCATCTTTGTATGTCTGCGCCAGGTCAGCAAAGTACTCTTTCAGATCGGGATAGACGGTGGCATCGATCACTTTACGGCCACCACGGAAGTGCAGCACGCTTGGGCTTGGGATGGTCATTTTCGCCACGGCGTCGCCCGCAATGCTTTTCAGGAAGCGGAAGTGATCCAGCATCGGGTGATGTGGATTAAAGGCCACCTTGCCGGTAACTTTCACGCCGTGCGCTTTGGTTTGCACGCCGTTGAACTGGATGCCCTGCTCCGCTTCAAATAGCTCAACGCCTTGCAGATCGCCAAAGAAGTCAAAGTGCCACCAGGCGCGACGGAACTCGCCGTCGGTGACCACTTGCAGGCCGTTAGCGCGTTGCTGCTCGACCACATGGCGGATTTCTTTATCTTCTACCTGACGCAGCTGCTCAGCCGTGATCTCGCCATTGGCAAACTGCACGCGCGCTTGCTTGATCGCCGCAGGACGCAGAAAACTGCCGACGGTATCGGCACGGAACGGTTGTTGTTGTGGCATGTTCACTCCTGGCTAAACGCATAATTGCGTCAGGGTATAATTTCATCTGGTTATTTATAGCCATCTGGATGGCTATATGTCCAGAAAGAGTGACATGCTGAAACAAATTGGGCAATGGAAGAAAATTCAGGTGACATGAATAAAATTCATGATCGGATGTTCGTTCTTCCATTTTACTCAATGGCGGCACGTGCCTGGGCCATCTGGCTTTCGGAAAGTGGCAAATAACCGGCTTCAGTTACCCGGCGCTGCCCTTCAGGTGATAACACCTGATGCAGGAACGCATTCACCAGCGGCGGCAGCGGTTTGCCCGGCGCTTTATTGACGTAAATATAGAGCGGACGCGACCACGGATAGCGGCCGCTGCGAATGGTTTCGGCGTCCGGCATCACGCTATCGCCGCTGGCAGTGACGATGGGCACCATCTTCACGCCGCTTAAGTGAAAACCAAAACTGGCATAACCAATGCTGTTGGGTGTTGCCGCGACGGCCTGCACCACCGCCGCCGAGCCGGGAAACTCCGCGACGTCCGAGCGGAAATCCCCTTTACACAGCGCCTGCTGTTTGAAGAAGCCCCAGGTACCTGATGCCGAATTACGGCCAAAACGCTGAATGCTGCGTCGCGCCCAATCTCCCTGGTTGAGGCCAAGATCGCCCCAGTGCTGCGGCACCGAGTGTGCACCACACAGACGAGTGACAGAGAAAAGGGCATCGAGTTGCGGTTGATCGATACGCGTTAGCGGGTTGTCCTGATTGACCACCACCACCAGCGCATCCATCGCCACCGGCACCGCCAGCGGGGGATAGCCGTAGCGCGTGGTAAACAGTTGGCGTTCATCAATTTGCATCGGGCGGCTCATCGCCCCGAGCTGGGCAGCGCCTGCCGCCAGCGCGGTGGGTGCGGTTGAGGATCCAGCCGCCTGTACCTGAACGTTAACGCCCGGTGACTGGCGGCTGAAATCCTCGCCCCATAAGGTCATCAGATAGCCGAGGGTGTCGGAACCGACGCTGCTCAAATTGCCGGTGAGCATGGTTTGTTGGCTTTGTGCCAGCGTAGAGCACAGCAGCAACGTGAACAGCAACAGCGATCTCATCAGGTCTTCCGCAAATCAGGTCAGGAACATTGAACTGCACATTCTGTCGCGCCGCGATTCATCACGCAATCAATTGCGCCACTTCATCGTGCTTAACTGACCTTACTGTGCACGCTCTTCGCCACAATCAAACGTGGCGGCAGCACGAAACTAAAACAGGTTTCCTGATGCGGAATACTGGTGATTTCCAGCCGTGCATTATGGTGGCTCAATGCATGCTTAACGATCGCCAACCCTAAGCCACTGCCCCCGGTGGCGCGCGATCGGGCTTTATCCACCCGATAGAAACGCTCGGTGAGGCGCGGCAAATGCTCCTCGCTGATCCCCGGTCCGTTATCGCACACTTTGAACTCCGCGCCCTCTTTGTTACGCAGCCAGCTAATATCGAGGCGCGTCCCTTCCGGCGTGTGATTCACCGCGTTGTACACCAGATTGGAAATGGCGCTGCGCAGCTGTTCATCATTACCGAAGACTTTGAGGTGCGGATCGGTGCGGAAATGAATGCTGTGCCGACCCTGGCTCAGCGTTTCCGCCTCGCGCTGCAACAGTTGCAGCATGCCCGGAACATCCACCGTCTCTTTGAGATCGATAGCCGGTGCGGCCTCGATACGTGACAAAGTCAGCAGCTGTTTCACCAGGCTATCCATGCGGCGCGTTTGCTCCTGCATGGTATGCAACGCCTTGCCGCGCGTGCGCTCGTTCATCGTCGCATCGTCCATCATCTCCAGATAGCCCTGCAGCACCGTTAACGGCGTACGCAGTTCATGACTGACGTTGGCAAAGAAGTTACGCCGCGCCCCTTCCAGCTGGTGCATTTGGGTGACATCGCGCGCCACCATCAACCACTGCCCTTCGCTATAGGGCATCACACGGAATTCCATATGATGTTGATTGTTCAGCACCAGCGTCAGCGGCTTGTCAAAATCGCGTTGGCGAATATAGCGGGAAAACTCAGGATAGCGCAGCAAGTTGAGGATGTTCTGGCCATTATCTTCCGGCCAGCGCAGCCCGAGATGCTGTTGTGCCAGCCCGTTGCACCAGAAAATGGTGCCCTCTTCGGTGGTCAGGATCACTGCATCCGGCAGGGATTCCGCGCCGCTACGAAAGCGCTTAATCAGGTTACCCAGCTCGCGACGTCGACGGCGATTACGCAGTTGCATCTGGTACAAGCCGTAGAACAAGGGCTCCCAGCTACCGCGACCGGCGGGCGGCGTCATGGAACGATCGACCCACAGCCAGTGCGACAGACGCATCAGATTTCTAAAGTGCCAAAACATCACACCCGACACCGCGATCAGCAGTAGCCAGGGCAGATAACCGAACAACAGACCAAGCACCAGCGCGGGCAAACAGACCAGCGCCAGCTCAGTCAATAATCTCTTCCAGGAGAGTCGTTCCAGCACGGTAAAAGACTCCGTTTAGTAGCGGGCAGAGAAACGATACCCTGTTCCGCGTACGGTTTGAACCATGCGATCGTGGCCAGATACTTCCAGTGCTTTACGTAAACGACGGATATGCACATCAACGGTACGATCTTCCACGTAGACGTTGGTGCCCCATACATGGTTCAGCAGCTGTTCGCGGCTGTAAACACGCTCCGGGTGCGTCATAAAGAAGTGCAGTAATTTATATTCGGTGGGCCCCATTTCCAGCGGGGTACTTTCCGACATCACGCGATGTGAGGAAGGATCCAGGCTCAGGCCCTGCATCTCAATCACCTCTTCCACCGCCATCGGTGAAATACGGCGCATCACCGCTTTGATACGTGCCATCAGCTCTTTCGGTGAGAAAGGCTTAGTGATGTAGTCATCGGCGCCGACTTCCAGACCGCGTACGCGATCCTCTTCTTCACCGCGTGCCGTCAGCATCATCACCGGGATGTCGCGCGTCATGGCTTCACGTTTCAAATGTTTAATAAACTGAATACCGCTGCCGCCAGGCAACATCCAATCCAGCAGAATTAAATCAGGCCAGGGTTCGATCAGCTTACCAATCGCGCTGTCATAGTCTTCTGCCTCAATAGGCTGGTAATCATTCTGTTCCAGCACGAAACATAACATTTCACGGATGGGAGCTTCGTCTTCCACAACCAAAATGCGCTTAGCCATTATAACTCCTGCTTTTGTGACAATAGGTCACTGGGATTTGCGGCGCCATTATGCGTCAGTTTTATGACACTTTTATGAAAAACCCGACCTATGATAAATAGTTAAAAAACAGAAATGTGACAACGATTATCGCTTTTTTTTCTTTGCGATCTGAAGAGGTTATAATTCGCCTTCGCTTAACGAAGCAGGGAGTATTCATGCGCATCATTCACACCGCGGATTGGCATCTCGGTCAGTTCTTTTACAGCAAAAGCCGGGCGGCCGAGCATCAGGCCTTCCTGGACTGGCTGCTGGCACAGATTACCCAGCATCAGGTGGATGCCTTAATCATCGCGGGAGACCTGTTTGATACCGGTTCGCCACCGAGCTATGCGCGTGAAATGTTTAACCGCTTCGTGGTGGCGCTACAGCCGACGCACTGTGAGCTGATTGTGCTGGCGGGCAACCATGATTCCGTCGCGACCCTGAATGAATCACGCGAGTTACTCGCCTGTTTAAGTACGCGAGTGATCACCAGCGCCACGCCACAAGGCGAACAGCAGGTGCTGACGCTGCATCAACGCGATGGCACGCCGGGCGCGTTACTGTGCGCGATTCCCTATTTACGTCCGCGCGATATTTTGCGCAGCCAGGCGGGGCAATCCGGGCGCGAGAAGCAGATATCACTGCTGGAAGCGATTGAGCAGCATTATCAGCAGTGTTATGCCGCAGCGCTGGCCGAGCGGGCAGATCGCGCACTTCCCATCATTGCCACCGGTCATCTCACCACCGTTGGTGTGACGAAAAGCGACTCGGTGCGCGATATCTATATCGGCACGCTGGATGCCTTCCCGGCGCAGGCGTTTCCCGCCGCGGATTACATTGCCCTTGGCCATATTCACCGTGCCCAGCGCATTGCCGATAGCGAACATATTCGCTACAGCGGCTCACCGATTCCGCTCAGTTTTGACGAACTGGGCCGCGAAAAGAGCGTGTTCCTGCTGGAGTTCAGCGCTCAGCTGGATAGCGTCACTCCCCTCCCGATCCCGCAGTTCCAGCCGATGCAGATGTTGAAAGGCTCAATGGCGGAGATCGAACAACAGCTGGGCGAATTTAGCGAGGGAGATCGCGAGCAGCCCGTCTGGCTCGATATTGAAATCACCACGCAAGAATATCTCAGCGATTTGCAGCGCCGTGTTGAGCAACTGACCGAAGCCCTACCGGTGGAAGTGCTGCTGGTACGCCGCAGCCGCGAACAGCGTCAGCGCAGCCTGGCACGCATGGATAATGAAACGCTAAGCGAATTGAAAGTCGAAGAAGTGTTCGCCCGCCGTCTGGCGCAGGAAGATCAGTTAGATGCCGAACAAGCCGAGCAACTCACGCAACTGTTCCGCACCACCCTCGCCGCGCTGGAGAACCCGTCTGCATGAAAATCCTGACGTTACGCTTTAAAAACCTCAATGCGCTGCGCGGTGAATGGTTTATCGATTTCCGCCGTGAACCCTTTGCCAGCAACGGATTGTTTGCCATTACCGGCGCGACCGGCGCGGGGAAAACCACACTGCTGGATGCTATCTGCCTGGCGCTCTATCACCAGACGCCGCGCCTTGGCGTGCTGTCGCAAACACAAAACGAACTGATCACCCGCGACACCGCCGAATGTCTGGCAGAAGTGGAATTTGAGATCAAAGGCGAAGCCTGGCGCGCCTTCTGGAGCCAGAACCGCGCACGCGGCCAGGCGGATGGCAAATTGCAGGCACCGCGTGTCGAGCTGGCGCGCGTGGCGGATAACCAGATTGTGGCCGATAAGGTGGGTGACAAACTCAAGCTCATCGAAACCCTTTCTGGCCTCGATTTTGACCGTTTCACCCGTTCAATGATGCTGTCGCAAGGCCAGTTCGCTGCCTTCCTCAACGCCAGGCCGGGCGAACGCGCCGAACTGCTGGAAGAACTCACCGGCACCGAAATTTACGGCCAAATCTCGATGCAGATTTACGAGCGCTGGCGCACCGCACGCAGCGATCTGGAGACACTGCGCGCCCGCGCTGGCGGCATGATGCTGCTGGATGAGACGCGTCGCACAGAGCTGATGCAGCAGGTTGAAGCCTTAACGGCGCAGGAAAAAACGCTGAGCGAGCAGCTTGAGCAAGCGCAACAGCAACAACAGTGGCTGACGCACTCGCAACAGCTGGCGCAGGAGCAGCAGCAAGTCGAACAGGCGAACCAGGATGCCGAACAGGCATGGCAGCAGGCGGAGAGCGATCGCCAACGCCTGGCGCGCGCGGAACCGGCTGAAAAGCTGCGAGAAAAACTTCAGCAGCGTGAGCAGTTGCAACAAGATTACCAGCTCGCAACCCAGCAGGCACAGCAGCTCCACACGCAGCAGCAAAATGCACAAACCGCGCTGCAGCAGGGTGAAAAAAGTTATCAGGCGGCACAACAGGCGCGTGAGCAGGCACTCGCCGATCAGCAGCAGCTGGAAACCTTGCTTACCGAACAGGTGATTCCGCTCGACCAACAGCTCGCCAGCCTCGTACAGCAGTTGGCGGAGCAGCAGCGCCTGCATGCGCAACAGTCACAGACAGTGCAGCAAAGCCAGATCGCGCTCAGTCAGCATCTGCTAACCCGTGAGCGCTTACAACAGCAGCTGGCAGAACAGCAGACATTTCGCAGCCGTGAAGCGGCGGTAGCAGACTGGGGGCCAGAACTGACGCGCTGGCAAGCTGATATCGCCCGTTTCGATGAACGCGAGCAGGCGCTGACACAACTTCGTGCGCAACAGCAGCAGCAAAACGCGCAACTGACCCAGCAGCAGCAGGCGATTGCCGAAGGTAATCGCAGGTTACAACCTCTGCAGCAGGCTGAGACGCAGGCCAGCCAGCAACGTCAGCAAGCGGAGCAGGCACTCACTTCACTTGAGACTGAAATCAGCAGCACCTCACTGCGTGACGCGCTGACACAGCATCAACAGCAGCGCGCGGCACGCCACCAGCTCAGCTTATTAGCGGCACGCTGGCAGTCGCTGCAGCCGCAGTTGCACCAGCGGCAACAAAAACTCACGCTGTTACAGCAACAGCATCAGCAAGACGAACGTGCTTTGCAGGCACTGCGCGACGATTACAAACGTGAGAACCAGACGCTGCTCGATCTGCGCAAAATCTGCGAGCTGGAGCGCACCATTGCACAGTTGGCTGATGAACGCGCCCGGCTGCAGCCCGATCAGCCCTGCCCGCTGTGCGGTTCGTGCCAGCATCCGGCTATTGCGCAGTATCAGCAATTACAACCGGGTGAAAACCAACAGCGGCTGGCGGCACAGGAAGCGCGGGTTAACAAGCTCAAAGAATCAGGCACGGCGAAAAGTGAACAGCACAAGCTGTCGCTGCAGCAGCAGCAGGTGCTGCAACAGGAGATTGCCGAATTCGAACAGCAACTCGCGGTGGCGCGCGAGCAGTGGCAAGCTTTCAGCGGTGAGCTGGCACTTACCTGCACGTTAGATCAGCAGGAAGTCTTTACGGCGTGGCAACAGCAGCAGGATGCGCAGGAAGCCACGCAGCAGCAGCAACTGCAGCAGCGCGAAAATGCGGCGCGAGCGTTACAACAGGCCAAAGACGCGCATCTGGTACAGCAACAACAGTGGCAGCAGCAGCATAGCGCCCAACTGCTGGCACAACAGCAACTGAACAACCTGCAGCAAACGCTGGATGAACTTAATCAGCGGGAAACTCAGGAACATAGCGCCTGGCAGCAGTTAGCGCAGCAGCTGGAACAGCAGCTTACGGCACATCAGTTTGCGCTGCCCGAACGCGATGCCCGTGCCAGTTGGCTGGCTACGTTGCAGCAGCGCTGGCAAGCCTGGCAGCAGAGTGAGCGCTTGCTGGCTGAGTTACAGCCGCAGTTGGTTAAAGCCGACAGCGAGCAGAACAACCTGCAAAGCAACCTGACGCGCGAGCAGCAGCAGCTGGAGACATTGCAGCACGCGCTCAGCAGCCTGCAACAGCAGCACGCAGAACAGCAGCAGCAGCGTCAGCAACTGTTTGGCGATCGTCAGGTGAGCGTTGCGCGTCAGCAGCAGCAGGCCTTGCTGCAACAGTGCGAACAGGCGCTGGCGCAGCAGTTACAACTGTGGCAGCAGGCACAAAGCCAGCTGCACAGCCTGAATGGTCAGTGTGAGCAAATTGATAGCCAACTTCAGGCCATGCATCTGCGTATGCAGGCGGCAGAAACGGCGTTTAACAGCGCACTCCAGCAGAGCGACTTCGCCGACGAGCAGACATTGCGCAGCGCGTTGCTGGACGAACAGGACATTCAGCATCTGCGCCAGCATCTGCAAGCCCTGGAGCAACAGCGTCAGCAGCAGATTACCCTGCACCAACAGCTGGCGCAGCGCGTCACTGCCCATCAGCAACAGCGCCCTGCCACGCTAAGTGACGAAGTGGCGGCGGGTATCACTGAACAGTTGGAATCCCTGCGTCTGGCCCTGCGCGACAATGCCCGTCAGCAGGGTGAAGCGCAGCAGCAGTTGCACAGTGATGCCCAACAGCGTCAGCAGCAGCAATCATTACTGACGCAGATTGCCAATGACGAGGTGGAGTTGACGCAACTGGGTCGCCTGAATGATTTAATCGGTTCAGCCAAAGGCGATAAATTCCGCCGCTTCGCCCAGGGATTAACGCTCGATCATCTGGTATGGCTGGCGAACCGTCAGCTGGATCGCTTACACGGACGCTACCTGTTGCAACGCCGTGTCACCGATGAGCTGGAGCTGGAAGTGGTCGATACCTGGCAGGCCGATGCCACGCGCGATACCCGCACGCTGTCCGGCGGCGAAAGCTTCCTGGTGAGTCTGGCACTGGCGCTGGCGCTGTCTGATTTGGTCAGCCACAAAACGCGCATCGAATCGCTGTTCCTTGATGAAGGCTTCGGCACGCTGGACGCCGAAACACTCGACACCGCGCTGGATGCCCTCGACGCATTGAACGCCAGCGGTAAAACCATCGGCGTGATCAGTCACGTTGAAGCGATGAAAGAACGTATTCCGGTGCAGATCAGGGTGCGGAAGATGAATGGACTGGGTTACAGCAAGCTGGAGTTGCCGGGGGAATAAACGTCCGTCCCGCCATCAAATGAGCCTCTTTTCACAGGGTGCGGCTGTCTGGCCGCACCTGACATTCAGCTGTGCGTCGTGCGAGCCATTGAGCGAAAAATTCTGGATCTAATCAGAGTCAGAGAAATGCCATAGCAATCCCCCTACTGCTCGATAAACTGGCCACCATGTTTTGCAAATCCGGGCAAATTGATGAACGTATTTCGCCGTGTTGCTGGCACATTGTTGTTGAGTACCCTACTCAGCGCCTGCCAGCATGCCCCATCGCATCCCATGGAAAGTATGACCAACCTGTGCCAGCCACAGAGCGAACCGGGCAGCGCATCCTGCAAATGGGCTAATGAGATGCAGCGACAGCTCAACCGGCAATTTTCCGATGCGGCACATTACGCGGGACAGCAATGTATGGTGCGACTGGAGTGGCAAAACAGCGGGCGCTATGCAGTCACGCAGACGCAAGGTGATGAAACCCTGTGCCTGCGCGCCTGGCAGTTGATTGGTCAGTCGAAAGGATTACCGCCGCCACCGGATCGCACCCAACCCGCGTGGTTCGGCTTTGCGCCGCATCAGGCTAACTCGCCAGCCCATCCTGTCGCCACTGGCGCGGGCTAATGCCAAACCAGCGCCGGAAGGCGCGTGAAAACGCACTGACTTCGGAATAGCCCAGTAGCAGCGCCATCTCCGAGATCGGCAACTGCTTTTGTTGCAGGTAGTGCGTGGCCATTTCGCAACGCACTTTATCCACCAGCGCGGTGAAGCTGATGCCCTCTTCGCGCAGCCGCCGTTGCAACGACCAGCTCGACAGCCCCATTTTATCCGCGATCTCTTCCAGCACCGGTTCGCCCTGCATCAACGATAAGTTGACCTGCGAACGCGCCTGCTCCACCACGCTTTGCAGTGAAGCGCTGCTATTCAGACGGCGGATGGCATCCTGCATCACCATTAACAACATCGGATCCTGCTCTGGCATGGTGCGCAGCAGATCGCGTTTGGGGATCAGCAGTGAGTTGAACGGTTGATCGAACCACACTGGCGCATCAAACACTTTGCAGTGCTCGTGCCACTGCTCCGGCCGGGGATGCTCAAAATGCACCTCGCGCGGCGCCCAGTTTTTGCCGGCCACGTGACGGATCAGATTGAGGAACATGCCGAGCGTCAATTCCGCATCCTGCCGACGTGAGAGGATCGCCCCGTGTCGCACCTGATAATCCAGCCGCCAGCAGTCGCCTTTATCGACCAGGCGCGTCAGCGTATCGTGCTGATGCCAGGGGAAAGCATTCACCACGTTGTGCAGCGCCTGCTCCAGCGTCGGTGAGCATAAGCCGATATAGCCAATCAGCCCTAATGACTGCGGTTTGAACTGCTTGCCGTAATGCAAACCGAAGTTATCAAAACCAGAGTGGCGCGCCGCTTCTTCCATCACTCGGCAATAGTTGACCAGACCAAGGCTGAGCGTCGGGCTGGCCAGCAGTTCGGAATCAATGCCGCTGATACCAAAAATACGATCAACATCGCCGCCTTTGTCGGTGATAAAGGTGCTTAAGCCGGTTGCAGCTGCCGCCAGTACGCCACGGTTGCTGGCCTGAGCTGAGAGCGAATTGTACGCTTCAGAGGGAGTCATCAGTGATTGCATCGGAACCTCACAGGGATCGCGCGAGTGAAACTAATGGTGGGATCCAGCAAGATTCGTACCATGACGCTTGAAGAGGCCACCATCAATGACGACCCGACTAGATTCTGTACCCTTTCTCAGCGTGCGCGTTGATGCCCACCTTGCTAAAGGTCCAGTGGCATGCTGAAGCCTGTGCAATGATGCGCATCTGGCTAAGCGCAGCTCAAGGATACGGAGGCATTCCGTTGCGCCCCGCTCACGCTCAGCACACAGCATCAGGGAGCGATTTATCGCGCAACGGCGTGAAGGTCATCTCACAGAGCGCAATAAATTGCGCCGCTACGACGCACTGCTGCCCGCTACTGGTGCAACTCAAACACCAACCGGCAGCTGATTGGTTTCCAGATAGCGACGGCATAGACGCACCGAGTGATCGGCCCAACGCGGCCCCAGGCTCAGCGCCATCTCGGTGTCTGCATGGGTGCCCATCCATGCGGTCATCTGGATACGACGTTGAATCAACAGCGTCGGCACCAGCGCCATCTCCTCATCAGTGATGTGCGCCACACGCTCGTATCCCAGGATCCAGTTATCCACCCATTCGGCGGCACGCGGATGATGCTCAACAAAACTGATCGCCGCCGCCAGATCGTGCAGATACCAGCCCATGCCGCAGTCATCAAAATCGATCACCCGGGTTTCACCTTTGTGCAGCAGCAAATTGGTGAGGCGCAGATCAGCGTGGATCAAGCCATAACGATCCTGTCCTTTACCAAAGCCCTGCAACTCTTGCCCGACCCGCGCTACCGCTTCAGCGACAATGCCATGATCGGCAGGATTGAGATTGGGCGCATCCTGCCAGCGGCCCCAGTGGCTGTGATCGCTGACCATGGTGTGATGATCCCAAATGATACGCTGGAAGCCAGCCGGTTTTTGCCAGCTGCGGCTGTGCTGATGCAGGCGCGCAGTGATGTGCCCGAGCTGCTGGAACGCTTTGGGATCGACATCGGTGGTGGGCATCTCGCCCTCGATCCAGTGGAACAGTACCGCGTGTCGCACGCCGCCATCGGGCATGCCTATTGTCAGCACCGTTTCGCCATCACTGGCCGGGATCGCCTGCGGCACCATAATGCCAATCTCACGCAGCGCGTCGAGCCACAGCAGCTCGCTCTGGATATCCGCTTTGCTGTGATAGTCAGGTCGATGCAGGCGCAACGCATAACGTTTACCGCCCGCCAGCAACAGAAAGGTGGCGTTCTCCGAGCGACAAAGTAGCTTTAGCTCGCCGTGGAATGGCGCGGGGTAACAGGCCAGCGCCTGCTGTGCCAATAGCGTCATTGCAGCATCGGTCAGGGAATCGGATTGTTTCGCGCTCATTCATCTTTCTCCAGCATCAATCTTATGGGTAGCAAGTGTTATCAGCATGGGATGACAGCGTTCTGACTGCTTGACCGCAGATAACCCAAAGTTGACCGCAGCGTACATCTGGCACTTTTCTTGCCTCAGAGTTGACCGTGGAGGACAAAACTCACTGCGCCTGCGTCAAGTTTTCCCGCTGCAGGCGGCGGCATTATCACTTCACTGTAGTGCATAGAACAAAACAGCGCGGTGCAGCCGCCGCACAACAATCACGACGGGGAGACGATTATGACGAGTAAGCTCAAACCCACGCTGGGCACTCTGCATTTGTGGGGTATCGCGGTTGGACTGGTAATTTCCGGGGAGTATTTTGGCTGGAGTTATGGCTGGGGCGTGGCGGGCACTTTGGGGTTCCTGATCACTACCGCACTGATCGCCACCATGTACACCTGCTTTATTTTTAGCTTTACCGAACTGACCACCGCCATTCCACACGCCGGTGGCCCGTTTGCTTACAGTCGCCACGCCTTTGGTGAAACCGGTGGTTTGATTGCCGGTCTGGCGACGTTGATTGAGTTTGTCTTCGCCCCACCGGCGATTGCCATGGCGATTGGTGCTTATCTCAACGTGCAGTACCCGGATCTCAACCCGAAAACCGCTGCGGTCGGCGCTTATCTGGTTTTCATGACCCTCAATATCCTCGGCGTGAAGCTGGCGGCGATGTTTGAACTGGTGGTGACGGTGCTGGCGGTGCTGGAACTGCTGGTGTTTATGGGCGTAGTGTCGCCGGGCTTCAGTATCGCCAATTTTGCCGCTAACGGTTGGGCGGGAAGCGATCATTTCGGTATGCCAGCCCTTTCCGGCATCTTCGCGGCTATTCCTTTTGCCATCTGGTTC
The DNA here is from genome assembly GCF_011752685.1 of Candidatus Pantoea communis. NCBI lineage: Bacteria > Pseudomonadati > Pseudomonadota > Gammaproteobacteria > Enterobacterales > Erwiniaceae > Pantoea > Candidatus Pantoea communis. Next base: position 107,027 of record NZ_VWXC01000008.1, on the reverse strand, counting down.
TTCCTCGCCATTGAAGGCGCCGCCATGGCCGCCGAAGAGGCCAAAGATCCGAAGCGCACCATTCCCAAAGCTTACATCACCGGGATTCTGACGCTGGTGGTACTGGCGATTGGCGTGATGCTGCTGGCGGGCGGCGCAGGCGACTGGCGTAAACTGTCTGACATCAACGATCCGCTGCCGCAGGCGATGAAGATGATCGTCGGCGAGCATTCAAACTGGATGCATATGCTGGTGTGGATTGGCTTATTCGGACTGGTCGCCAGCTTCCACGGCATTATCCTCGGCTATTCACGTCAGTTCTTTGCCCTGGCGCGCGCCGGTTATTTGCCACAGGGGCTGGCGAAACTGTCACGTTTCCAGACGCCGCATCGCGCCATTATTGCCGGTGGCGTAATTGGTATCGCGGCAATCTACAGTGATGGTCTGATCAACCTGCAGGGCATGACGCTGACGGCGGCGATGATCACCATGGCAGTATTTGGCGCCATCGTGATGTACCTGATGAGTATGCTGAGCCTGTTCAAATTGCGCCGCACCGCACCCGACATGGAACGCAGCTTCCGCGCACCGGGTTATCCGATTATTCCCGGTATCGCGCTGGTGCTGTCACTGGTGTGTCTGATTGCCATGCTGTGGTTCAACCCGGTGATTGGCGGCCTGTTCGTGGGGATTATGGTGGTGGGATATATTTACTTCCTCGCGACCAAAACTCAGCGTCAGAATGCGCCGCAGGATGCGATGTTGATGGGTGAGTAATCGCGGGACCAGAGGGCGCAAACTAGCGCCCCCGTCCAAAGGTCGCTATTGAGGCGACCTTTTTTCTAGGATTTCAGCGGCCACAACCATGCTGCGCCGCGCACGCCACTGGAATCGCCGTGCACCGCTTTCAGCACTGGCGTTTCACACTCGCGACCAAACACCCACTGCTTCATCAGCGCAGGCACGGTCTGATAGAGGCGATCGTTATTACTCATCCCGCCGCCCAGCACGATCACATCCGGATCGAGCAAATTCACCACTTGCGCCAGCGACTTAGCTAAGCGCATTTCGTAACGGCTCATCGCCAGCTCTGCTACCGGATCCTGCTGCTCAATCAGTTTGATGATCTCTGCGCCCTTCAATGCTTTACCGCTCAAACGCTGATAATCGATGGCAAAGCCGGTGCCCGATACAAAGGTTTCAATACAGCCCTGCAAACCGCAATAGCAAGGCACTTCTTCGCGATGGCGAAGTTCATCTTCATCCATCCACGGCAAAGGATTGTGGCCCCACTCGCCCGCATTACCATTGCCGCCAATGCGCGATTCACCGCCAATCGCCACGCCCGCGCCCGAGCCAGTGCCGATGATCACTGCGAACACCAACGGCTGACCCGCACCTGCACCATCCACCGCTTCGGAAACCGCTAAACAATTCGCGTCATTAGCGATGCGCACGTCACGATTCAGCGCCTGCGCCAAATCCTTGTCCAGCGGCTGTCCGTTCAGCCAGGTGGAGTTGGCGTTTTTTACCCGCTGGGTGTACGGCGAAATGGTGCCGGGAATGCCAATGCCGACCGACCCTTTTTCTCCGGTTTTCTCTTCTGCCAGCAGCACTAAATCAACAATCGCCTGCACCGTGGCAGCATAGTCATCGCGCGGGGTATTGACGCGGTGACGGAACAGCTCTTGCCCCTGATCGGAGAGCGCAATCACTTCAATCTTGGTACCGCCTAAATCAATCCCAATACGCACGATTTATTCCTCATTATTCGTTCAGGTGACAGATACAGTAGAAGGCTGAATCGGGAAAGGCAATGAAACCAATCCGATGTTTCGCTATCATGCGCGCTGACTTTGAGACTTGTGCGCCCGATCGCACCCACGGTAAGGAATCCCGATGTTGTGGTTTAAAAATATGATGGTTTATCGTCTGAATCGTGACATCCCGCTGTCCGCAGACGATCTGGAAAAACAGCTCGACGCCTTCACGTTTTCGCCGTGCGGCAGCCAGGATATGGCGAAAACCGGCTGGGTGTCACCGATGGGCAACCGCGGCGAAGCGCTGACGCATGAAATCAACGGTCAAATCGTGATTTGCGCGCGTACCGAGCAGAAGATCCTGCCTTCGCCGGTGGTGAAGCAGGCGCTGGAAGCGAAGATCGATAAGCTGGAAGCGGAACAGAGCCGCAAGCTGAAGAAGACCGAGAAAGACTCGCTGAAAGATGAAGTGCTGCATAGCCTGCTGCCACGCGCGTTTAGCCGTTTCAGCCAGACGTTTATGTGGATCGATACCGTGAACAACCTGATCATTGTCGATTGCGCCAGCGCTAAAAAAGCCGAAGACACCCTGGCGCTGTTGCGTAAAAGCATCGGTTCGCTGCCAGTGGTGCCGCTAACGCTGGAAACTCCGATTGAGCTGACGCTGACCGAATGGGTGCGTTCAGGCGAACTGCCAGCGGGGTTCGCGCTGATGGATGAAGCTGAACTAAAAGCGATTCTGGAAGATGGCGGCGTGATTCGCTGTAAGAAACAGGATCTGATCTCCGATGAGATCGCCACCCACATCGAAGCTGGCAAAGTGGTGACCAAACTGGCTCTGGACTGGCAGGAGCGTATTCAGCTGGTGATTGCCGACGATGCCTCGATCAAGCGTCTGAAGTTCAGCGACACGTTGCGTGAGCAGAATGACGACATCGACCGCGATGATTTTGCCCAGCGTTTTGATGCTGATTTCACCCTGATGACCGGCGAACTGGCCGCATTGATCAGTAATCTGGTGGAAGCGTTAGGCGGCGAAGCTAAGCGCTGAAGCTTTTATTGATCTAACCCCGCTGTAGCGTAGTGCTTGTCCGTTAAGCGACGGTTGATAACGTAGTCTGGTGCCGTTCAGGAGTTGGCGGTCCTCGCGCCGCTAACGCGGTTCCTTCACTTCATTCATCTGCCTGACGGACCGGCGGGGATGGCACATCGTGTGCCGCCCCGCCTTTCGCCCGCATCCATGCGTGCTCTCCTGGCATCCTCATTACGTTCAGCGCTGCGGATTGCCAGCCCCTGAACAACACCAGCCTGCTCTGAAGCTTCAGTGCGAGTTGTTGAAATGGGCACTATAGTGAAGGCCTGAGCACCTCTGCTGCTGCAAGGGCTATCCGCAGCGCTGAGGCGAAAACGTTGTGCCAGGCAGTTCGGGTCGGCCATGGATGGCCATACCCGAACGATCCGCCCGGCACGACGTTGCAGCCGAAGGCACCGCGAAGCGGCGTGAGGACAGCCCGGCAGCAGCAGAGGTGCACTGGCCCGCACTTCCGCACAAAAGAAAACACGGCAGTTTAACGATGTCTCGTTCTGGCAATACGTAATTTCGCCAGAGCTTCCCTCAATGTCATTCCCTGATCGTTTGCGATTTCATGTTTTGCGATCATTGCCAATTCAAACAATGCGTTCTTCTGGCGTTCATCTTCAGGCTGTTCAGGACTATCCAAACGTTCAAGCGCGGCTTTATTGAATATAATCTCTGCCATGAGAACACATCCTTTTCTATTTTCGTGAAAATAGCTTTACCAGGCTCAACATAGACACACCTTAGTTTGATTCCTGGCTACGCTGAAGCCAAAAAGAAACCGGGAATGCTAAAAGCATTCCCGGTTTAATGATGACTCATGCTGAAAGTCAGCGTTTACAGATAGCGGCACAGATAAGACGTTGGCTCAGCCACCTGCAAGTGGAATTCGCTGTGGCCCGGCACGTTGAAAACCGAACCGGCTTCGTACCATTTCCACTCGGTTTCACCTGGCAGCAGCACCTTCAGTGCGCCGCTCACGACCGTCATCTCTTCCGGCTGTCCTGTACCGAAGGTGTATTCACCTTCTGCCATCACGCCAACGCTGGCACGGCCAATGGTCACGCTGTCGAAACCAATGGATTTCACTTTTCCGTCGAAATACTCACTTACGTTGAGCATGTTACTTCCTCACAGCACATTATGGTGTCTGGCAGATTACAAGGGAACTCGCTGATCTGTCACGCGAAAAAGCAATACAGATCGCGACTTGTGATCGGCCTCAGTCAGACGATCAACTCTGCCGCTAACTTCGCCACCAGCACGTTGGATAACAGTACCGGAATGCCCAGCATTTTCTGCAGGAAATCCCGGTGCTTCTGGTGATAGCCAATACAGTCGAGCACCACCACATCCGCACCCTGCTCTTGCAGCGACAGGCCCGCCTCGATCAAATCATTCTGCTGTGCCAGATAAGGACTAGCGACGGCAAAGCATGGCGCGCTGTTCAGATTCCGCCATTTACTGGCCTGCTCAGCGATCTGCTCTTCTACCGGCACGACAATCCCCACTTTATGTTCCTGCACGATGGCCTTGACCAACGGTGGGATAATGCGGTCCGGCTCCAGCAGCAGCGCCTTTTCGGTTTTCAGCGTGCCAAATTCACCGGTACACAGCAGCAAAATCGTATCGTAGCCCTGCTGTTCCAGTGCCGTAATCTTGCGTTGCAGTCCCTGCTCAACTTTTGGCCCCGACAGGCGCACCTGCTCGCCGGTGGTCATACGCGAAACCAGCACCTTCTCACCCGCTTCAGGCGAGAAGAACTGCTCCACCTCAGCGAGTGTCAGCCCGTCGAGTAATCCGGCGTGAGCGACTTGCTCTTCCGGTAAGTGATCCTGCAGCAGCGGCAGAATATCGCTACGCGGGGATTGACCAATCGTTAAGGTAACCAGGGACTGTTTCATCATTAGGCTTTCCGCGTACGCAGGTGACTGAGACTACCATACAAAGAGTGTAGTAATGCGTACTCTTGTTTGTCATAGAACTGACAGGTTTCACGGCCAAACTCTTTCGCCACTTCCACCGCAAACTTCACGGTCGCCGCGATATCGACTTCATGGCTGGCACCGGTGCCGCAACCTGGCACGACCGATTCCGCGCAGATCGCCACGCCAACCACCGGCACATCGGTGGCAGTTGACGGCTGCAGGATACTGTTAAGGTGATACACACCATTGCCATAAGGCGTGATGTCCTGCGTAGTGATCGGGAAGGTCACAGCAGGAAGACCGCTGGTCATCTCCATAATGCGCAGCAGATCTTCTGATACGCGCAGGATGTAACCCTCTTTCACTGTGGGCGAGATCGCGTAGCCTTTATGATTCAGGATACGGTTACCTTTGGTGGTATCGATGGAGAGAATCGCGTCCACGCCGTCGATCACTTCGTTGTCATTCATGGTGATGTCATCGCATGGCGAGTCCATGAAATCCACCGGCTCATGCGGACGGGTTGGCGCATCCGGGCAGATGTGAGTAGTGATAATCACGTCACCCGCCAGCACATCGCCTTTGGTCTGCATCTGTGCCAGCTTCAGCGCACTGCTCACCGCCGCCACTGCGCCATCTGCATCCGACACCATACCGATACGCGTTGGACGCGCACCGATGCCGCCCAAACGACCGACAATGCCCAGCGTGGGTGCAGTGCCGCCTTTGCTCTTGCCCTGCGCACCTGGAATATCAATGCGCACGAAATCAGTACGCCCTTTCGGGCCGGTGACGCGCTTGAAGCTGGCGGTCACGCCTGGGTAGCTGGCAAAAAGATCCACCACCTGCTGGCCATCCACGTAGGCGCTATCGAGTAACTCAAAAACCTGCAGTGTCTGCTGTAAACTCATATTGAATTCCCTGGGTTATTTCTTGGTGCTACTGGCAAAAAGAGAATGGAAGAAGCTGTACAGCGCGTCGCCCGCAATAAACCCTGCGGCCATCACCTCCATCGGTGAACGTCCACGCTCGCCCCACACTCGAATGATCAGGATACGCAGCGCGATCCCCACCATCACCGCCCAACCTGCTGCGGCGTTGTTGATTAACAAACCGGTCGCCAGCAATACGCCTAACTGACGCTTCGGCCCACCGATAAACTGAATAATCGCCCCCGGAATCGCCCACATCAGCAAACTTCCGGCAATGCCTGGCTCGGCACCGGCCTGAATAGTTTTGGCGTAAACGCGCGCCACTGGCGGCAGCAGATTCTCGGCGAAGAACAGGTTGTGTGCGTACCACACCACTGGAATACAGATCACAAAGGCGATCATCGCGGCGATTAACTGTATACGGCGGCCCCACAGCTCTTGCTGCAGATCGGCACCGTTACCGCGCAGGATAAAGCCGGCTTTCAGGTCGTAGCCCATATCGGCAAAGGCCGGTCCTGTTGCGGCGGTGAAGCCACACAACAGGCAGAGCGCCAGCGGCGGGAAGCCGAGCAGAATTCCGAGGATCAGGGTTATCAGCGCTACGGCAAAGGCCGGGAACCAGCCTGAGTGCATCGCGGCGATGCCGACAATCAATTCATGCACGAAGGCAGCAAACGCGGCATACACGATAAACAGCACCAGCATCGGCAAGCCCATCTGGCTCCACAAACCGCCCGCCAGTGCCAGCAGCGTGGAGATGATGATGTAGCCAACGGTGCCGAAGCCGAGAGAACGCTTCACTTCGCTGTCGCTGCGGCTGACATTCAGCTGATCGTTGCGACGGCTGACAATCACCTGCACGACCTGAATCAGCGCCACCAATCCTGCGCCGACCATCATGCCGTGTGGGATATACAACGCATTGATATCGATACCAGCAACCGGTTGCGCATAAGCACGCAACAGAAAACCAATACCCAACATGCTCAGCGCCCAGATATTGCCAATAAAAGCAGTACCGAAGGCTGACATGGGGATTTTCAACATCGAACCGGCAATGCCGCCGACAATACCCACCACCAGCAACCACGCCTGACGGCCGCCTTTATCGCCGGCTTTGATCGCTTCCGCGGCTGCCACGCCCGGTGGCCACGCATTGCTGGCCGGGAACACGCGGGTATCGAACAGGCGGTATAGCAGATAGGCATCCAGCAGCATCGCCGCACTGACACCGACAAACAGCGGCAGTACCAGCTGTGGTTCACCCAGCGCCCAGGGCACGGCAATCGGCATCAGCAGACTGTTCGCCGCACCAAAGGTGGCAGAAGAGATGGCAGTTTGCGCAAGGTTCTGTACTTCGATGGAGCGATAACGACGGAACCATTGCAGAGGAATGCGCGCCAGCAACATGGCAAACAGCGCACCGATAATAGAGGTATTGGGTGTCACCCCAATGGTGGTAATCAGCTGAACCCCGATGATGGCACCTGCTACAGACAGCAGAACCAGCATTAAGCCCACGCCGATACTTTTTATTGGATTATGTTGACGCATATTATCCCCGTATTTTCACCCTGTAGAAAACGCGTAATACGTTTTATGCCCGACACGCGGGACATCAACGCTTTTAATAAATCGTTCCCTGATTTTGAAATAGGCAGGTCCGAAGACCTGCTATTTCCCTGGTGTGGCGCGAATAAACGCCTTTAAATCGAAAATAAGGTTATGCGCCGTATTTCTCGGCCATCAATGCAGCCGTTGCGCGCAGTTCGCTGAGCAGCGCGTCCGGATAACCCGGGGCCGCTTCTTGCGAGAGAAACGAGAGACACAGTGCGGCACTTTCGCCGCGATGCTTATTGGTGACCGCCACCGCCAGTGAGCTGATGCCTGGCAACGTCTCATTGCGTGCCAGTGCCCAGCCCTGCTGGCGAATCACCGCTAATTCTTTACAGAGTGCATCAATGTTCAGCGGCGAGTTTGCGGATGCGGCTTGCCAGTCATCGGCAAAACGCGCACGCACTTCGTCATCACTCAACTGTGCCAGCAGCACGCGCCCGGTAGAGGTACCGGAAAGGGAAACACGCGTACCTGGCGGCGTGACGAGTTGGGTGAAAAAACGGCCGTGATACATGCGCATCACCAGAACGTCTTGCCCATCCAGCACGGAGATGTACCCCATACAACCACTGCTGGCCGCCAACTGCGCCATCGGCGCAGAAGCGCTATCCACCAACGGCGTAGATAAGTAGTGCCCCGCAACTGAAAGCAACACACGACCAATCTGGAAACAGCGACTATCGGGATCACGCTCAAGCAATCCTTCACTTTCCATGGTCGCCAGCAGGCGAGAAACGGTACTTTTCGGCAATCCCAACGCGTCAACCACCTCGGTGAAGGTCAGGCCTGGATGGCCCTGCGTCACGCCAAAGCGCTGGAAAAGCTTAAGTACGGCAGCGGCGTTTTCAAGTGTGGTCATGGCGTCGGTTTCACTATGTGGAACTGAGTTCCTATATCAATACAGTGAAAGTAATTCGCTCTGCTGATCGGGTCAAGCGCAAATTTTGAACCGGCAATATTTTCTTCGATTTAACGCAGCATAAAATACGGCGCAAACTGAAAATAAAGTGACGTTATCAGGCAAGCAGGAATAACAGCAGAAAAGGATGGCGGTTCTGGCGGGCATATTAGTCATTTTAAGGCAGTTGAAAATAACTGTTTAGCCACGGAAAGTAATCAGTGATTAACAGGCGTCCCTGCCCGCGAGAATTACTCTTTATCCGCGTCTTCATAACGCGCTTTGGCATCCTGCGCTTCGGCTTCAGTTTTGTGCTCACTGATCAATGAATCGGGCTTCGGATGGTCAGCGCGTAACTCATACCACGTCACAGTATTGCCTGCCGCGCCTTTCTCTACGGCAACGATGCGCGCTTCTCGCGGGTACGGTGGTTTGGTTGGCATAGATTTCCCTCTTATGTCTGGTTTCCACACAGACAGCGGCGATCCCCCTGTCTCTAATAAAGTATAGACAATGGAGGATCGCGAGAAAAAAGAGGGATAAATCTGAAGGGGTTAGCTGGCGCGGGCGAGCGAGAGGGATTGCAGAATTTGATCAACAACCTGTTCTGGCGCCTGCATGGCATTCACTTCATGGTGCGCGGTCTGGCGGTAAAGATGCGCGCGCTCGCGCAGAATATCGCTCATCTCCTCGGCAATCGGACGACCGGTTAGCGTCGGGCGCTGCGCGGCTTCGGGCTGACGTTCAAGACGATCGGCCAGTACCGTTGACGGGGCATTCAACCAAATCACCTGCCCATGTTCGCGCATAAAGCGACGATTCACCTCAGCCAACACCATCCCGCCGCCGGTGGCAATCACCGTTGCCGGCGCTGTGACCGCCCGCAGCGACTCAGTTTCGCGCGCACGGAAGCTGTCCCAGCCTTCAGCCGCGACGATTTCCGCCACGGTGCGTTGCGTCGTGAGCTGCAGGTTATGATCGGTATCGCTAAAGGCATAACCAAGCGCCTGAGAAAGGGCCTGGCCGATAGTGGTTTTACCGCAACCGCGTGCGCCGATCAGATAGATGGGTAATGACATCCGGGCTCATCCTCCGCCGTATTTATGCCGCACGGGCAAGGTCATCAGGTCAATATTGCGTCGCATGATACCTGGATTTTATTTTATCAGCCACCCGCGAAGCACGATTTACGCGTATTTACGGCCACGAATTCACTATCAATATGATTAATAACGATAAAATGATGCGCGTTTCGTGCATCAACCTATTTGTAAGCACGGGCAACATTTCCTTACCAGGCCATTGATTTACTTTCTGTCACGTTGACCACATATAAGAAGGTACGAATCATTGGAGGTTCACACCATGCAGAATGAAGAACAACAGTTAATCGATAATCTCTTTAGCCGACTGAAACAGGCTGAAACCCAGAGCGGACCGCGTGATGCCGGTGCCGAACAGCTGATTAAACAGCACTTGCAGAGCCAGCCTGGTGCGCCTTATTACATGTCACAGGCAATCCTGATTCAGGAAGCAGCGCTGAAAAAACTCAACGCTCAGGTGGCCGATCTGGAGAATCGCCTGGCACAGGCTCAGCAACAACAACAGCAAGCACCGCAGCAGAGCAGCGGTGGTTTCCTGTCGAGTCTGTTTGGCGGCGGTTCTCGCCAGTCTGCGCCGCAGCAGCAACAGCCAGTGTGGGGCAGCGCGCCGCAGCAGCCTCAGCAGCAATACGCGCAGCCCCAACAGCAATATGCGGCTCCGCCTGCGCGCGGCACGGGTTTCCTCGGTGGTGCATTACAGACAGCTGTAGGTGTGGCCGGGGGTGTGGTGATGGCCGATATGCTCACCAGCATGTTCCATCATTCTCAGCCGGAAGAGATTGTGAACATTATCAACGAGCCGGCGCTGCCGCAGGTGGATAACAGCCTCGATACCTTTAACGGTAATGACAGCAACAATGCCTTCCTGAACGACAACGCCAGCTGGGATAACAACAGCTTTGCGGATAACAACGACTTCAGTGACTTTGGTGGCGGCGACTACGACGACGATGACAGCTTCGTCTGATTAGCGCTGGCGTAACCACTTATCCAATTCGTTAGCAAACAGCTGGCGGTCACGTTGGTTTAGCGCCGACGGGCCGCCACTTTGCACGCCACTCGCTCGCATTGTTTCCATAAAATCACGCATGGTCAGACGCTGACGAATGGTATCCGGTGAGTAGCGCTCGCCGCGCGGATTCAACGCCGCAGCGCCCTTCTCCAGCACTTCTGCCGCTAAGGGAATATCCCCGGTGATCACCAGCTCGCCCGGCTGCACACGCTTGACGATTTCGTTGTCAGCCACATCAAATCCCGCAGCCACCTGCAGCGTTTTCAGCCACGGTGATGGCGGTACGCGCAGCGGCTGATTCGCCACGAAAGTCACGGTGATTTTGGCGCGTTCGGCGGCTCGGTACAGCACTTCTTTGATGACATTGGGGCAGGCATCAGCATCAACCCAAATCGACATGTGTTTTCCTTTTTCCTACAGAATTGCAGGCGATCTTGCCCGCTTGCGGCAGAATGGCAAATATTTTTACGCGGCTTGTTATTCAGCACAGCTGTCGTAAGCTAACTCGCACGAGAAAATGAACACTTAAAGGATAGAGCGATGCTGGAGAAGAAAATCGGGTTTATCGGCTGCGGCAATATGGCGAAGGCCATTATCAGCGGACTGGTCAACAGCGGGCTGATTGCCCCGGCTAACATCTGGGTTTGCGACCGCAAACCGGCCACCAATCAGGCGATGGCAGAGCAATATGGCGTGACAGCGGCTGAAAGCCCAGAGAGTCTGGCACGTGAAGTCGATATCCTGTTTGGTGCCGTGAAACCGAATGTGATTCTCAAAGTGCTGAAAGATCTCGCGGGTCAATTGAAGAAGGATTCGCTGGTGGTGTCGATCGCCGCAGGCGTCACCCTCGATTCACTGGCCGCCGTGCTGGGGCACGACCGCAAAATCATCCGCGTGATGCCGAATACGCCGTCGCTGGTGAACGAAGGCATGACTTCGATTACCCCTAACGTACTGGTGGAACCGCATGAAGTCGACGAAGTGGTTGGCATCTTCGAGAGCTTCGGCAAAGCGGCGGTGGTAAATGAATATCTGATTCATGCCGTGGTCGGTGTGAGTGGTTCGGCTCCGGCCTACGTATTTATGTTTATCGAAGCAATGGCAGATGCTGCCGTGCTTGGCGGTATGCCGCGTGCGCAGGCTTATCAATTTGCCGCGCAGGCGGTAAAAGGTTCCGCGCAGATGGTACTGGAAACCGGTAAACACCCTGGCGAATTGAAAGATATGGTGTGCTCACCTGGCGGTACCACCATCGAAGCGGTGAAAGTGCTGGAGGAGAAAGGCTTCCGCGCGGCGGTGATCAACGCAATGCAGCAGTGTATGGCTAAGTCCGAGGCATTAAGTAAGCAGTAACCTATTGGGTTTCATCAGGTGCGTCTGCCCGCGCACCTGATCCCGCCCAGTCTTGCCCCCCTTTTTACGCGTCCTGTCCCTGATAGGCTTCAAATAGCGCTAGCCCTTGCGCCAGCGTCATCGGTTGCTGCATGGCTTCCACCAGCGCCGCGGTCAGCGTGTACATCCCAGCTGAACACACCGCCGCGATGATGCCCTGACGAGAGTAAAAGGCGATAAAGCTTTTGTCCTGAAGCGATCCCAGCAGTCGGTAGTCGTCCCACTCTTCGGCATGGCCCAGATATTCGTAGCGCGTGCCGTAGTGCGCAGTCCAGAAAAACGGCACGCGATCGTACATCACACCTTTGCCCAGCATATTGAGTGCCGCGATACGTCCCTGCTGATGTGCCACACGATAGTGTTCAATGCGCTGCGGGCCACGCGGCGTGAGATAACGGGCAATATCACCCGCGACCCAGATATTGTCAGCAACGCGTAGCTGCCCATCGGCGAGCAGGCTGCCATCGTCCTGCAGTGGCAAATCGTGGATGAAATCTGTCGCCGGTTTCACGCCAGTGGCAAACAGCACCTGACTTGCGGGCACTGATTTCCCTCCTTTCAGGCGCACTACTTGCACCTGCTCATTCCCTTCCAGCGCTTCCGGCTCACCCTCAACAAATTTCACCCCATTGCTGCGATGCAGATCGTAAAAATAGCGGCCAATCTCTTCACCAAACTGCTTTGCAAACGGCAGTGGATGACGGGCAATCACCGTGACATCCACATCCCGATTGCGCAGCGCGCCCGCCATCTCCATACCGATAAAGCTATTGCCGATTATCACCAGCTGCTCTGTTTCATCCACCTGTTTGAGTAGCTCCTCCGCCTGATTTAGCGAACGTAACAGATGCACACCCTGCAAATCCTTACCGGGGATGTTAAGCGGCTGCGGCACGCCGCCGCTGGCAATAAGTAGCTGGTCAAATTTCACTGTCTGACCATCCGCAAGAATCAACGTCTGATCCTGCGCCTTGAGTTGCGCGACCTCGCCCTGAATACGCTGTAGCGAACCCAGCACATCCGGCTTAAGCAGTTTAGGCACATCCTCGATCGCCATTTTTCCCGAAGGCACAAACTTGCTCAGCGCGGTGCGATCGTAAGGGGCGGCGGATTCGCGCTCCACCAGCACAATGCGCCCGCTGAAACCTTCATCGCGTAGCGTCCAGATCGCCGCACTGCCTGCGGCTCCAGAACCTAAAATCACGCACACCGGTGATTCGCCCTGAGCGGCGGGGGCGCTGGCAGGCGACATCGCCTGCGGATTGACCAGCACCTTGCCCTGTTCAACACGCACCGGATAGCGTTTAAGATTGGCCAATGCCAGCGGCTCACACATTTTGCCATCACGCAGTTGAAATACCGCCTTGTGCCACGGACACACCAGCTTATCGCCGCAGATTGCGCCCTGCTCTAACGGCGCTCCTGCATGGGGGCACTTTGCCTGCAACGCCTGCACTCGTTCGCCATCGCGAATCAGTACCATATCGATATCACCCACGGTGAATTTGGTGGGTTTGCGCTGCGCCAGCGACTTGAGTTCCACGACAGATTGATAGCTCACGATTAGCCTCCTGCGTTGTTATTGGATTTGACGACATTAAATCCCTACAAACAGTAAGCCTGGCAAAGCAGGAGAATTTCGCTGGAGAAACAAAGCGTAACGGCGGATAAGCTATTACTTATCACACCGTTAGTGAGGAAAATAAAATCGCGCTTCAGGCTGAGGCGGCTTGCCACACCTTTTTGCCCTTTTTGATACACGCGACTAACGCCACGCTCCCATCTGGCTGGGGTTTCAGCAACAACACATCCGCCGGTGCGCCGGGTGCCAACCCATGCTGCTGTGGCAAATCTAACTGCCGTGCCGGTCGAATCGAGGCCATCTCAATCGCCTGCTGCAAAGGGGTTAATTGTTGCCGCAGCAGAAAATTGACGCCATCCAGCAGGCCCCGCGCGGAACCGGCCAGCAACTGTGGCGCATCCGCCATGCTCAGCCGCCCTTCCGCGCTCAGTTGCACGCGTCCGCCTATTGCCGAATCGTAGATGCCCGGCGGCTGTCCGGCAAAGCAGGTCACATCACTCACCAAGAGCGCCTGCTCGCCCTTTGCCCGCATAAAGACTTTCAATACTTCCGCGGGCAGATGATCACCATCGGCAATCAGCGTAGCCGCCAGCGCATCTTCCGCCAGCTGCTGCCAGATGTAATTGGGATGGCGCGGCAGTTGCAGGTGGGCGCCATTGCCCAGATGAGTTGAAAGCGAAGCGCCCGCCAGCACCGCATCATGAATCTGCGCGGCAGAGGCTGAGGTGTGCCCAATCGCCACTCGCACCTGCTGCGCCACGCAATGCCGGATGAGCTCGCTGCTTTGCGGCCATTCCGCTGAGAGCGTCAGCAAACCAATGCGCTGCTGCGCGGCCCGTTGCCAGCTTTCAAACAGAAACACATCCGGCGCACAGATCGCCTCCCGTGGATGCGCACCGCGCGGGCCATCCTCCGGTGACAAAAATGGCCCTTCCAGATGAAAACCCGGCACCGCCAGCGCGACGTCCGAATAGTGCTCACAGGCGCTGGCCAGTCGCTGCAACGCTTGCGCAATCTCTCCGGGCTGAGCGGTGATCACCGTCGGCATAAAGCTGGTGACCCCTTGTTGCCACAACGCGTGCGTGGCATTCAGCACATCCTGTTCGCTAAAAGGAAAGTGATTAAAGTCCACGCCCTGAAAGCCGTTAACTTGCAGATCCACCAGCCCCGGCGCCAGAATCAGATCGTTGTCAGGCTCTGGCAACGATCGCACCTCTGCCAGCAGGCCTTCACACATGTAGAGCTCAATCGGATCCAGCGTGCGGTAATCGCGACCGCGTAATAGCATTTCAGTCAAAAATCACCTCCGCGCAGGCATCGGCGTCGGTATATAGCGTGCAGTTGGGATGCTGGCGCAATCGGGTTGCCGGGCAAGCCGTGGATATCGCGTCGTGCAATGTTGCCTGCACCGCTGCCCGTTTGGTCGCGCCCGGCACCATGCAGAACAACCTGGTGCCACGCATCAAAGCGGGAATGGTCAGCGTCACCGCGTGCGTCGGCACCTGCTCGAGTGTGGGGAAACAGCCGTCGTTGACCTGCTGCTGACGGCAGGCGTGATCCAGTTGCACTGTCTTGACGCTAAGCGGATCGCTGAAATCCGCTACCGGCGGATCGTTAAAGGCCAGATGGCCATTTTCACCAATGCCCAGACAGACCACATCGATCGGTGCCGCCTCCAACTTGCGCGCATATTCGCGACACACTTCCGCAGGATCGCCACCTGAAGGGATGAGATACACTTCGCCAGGTTGTACCCGGTCAAACAGATGTTCACGCAGGAAATGGCTAAAGCGCTGCGGCGCATCTTCATTCAACCCAATGTATTCATCCATATGGAACGCGTGAATACGCGACCAGTAGAGATTCGGCGCGGCAGCCAGCGCGGCAAGAAACTCATGTTGTGAGGGGGCGGCAGCAAATACCATCCGCACCACCGCCTGCTGTTGCAGTAATTGCTGCAAATAGGCGATGGCATCCTCTGCCGCCGCGATGCCTAATGCATCACGATGGGCGAAGCGCTTGACCCACAAGCGGTCGCGCTTTCCCTGTTGTAAAAGCGTCATTCTTATCCCTCCTGAGAAGCGTTGTGACTTTTCGGCCAGTGCGCACTGGCGGGCATATCCTGATCCTGATTGAGTGCCGCGAGCAGCGCGTCGACTTCCGGACTGACCGGCGCACGACGCAGCCATCCCATCACCACAAACAGCACCAGCGATGACATCACGGGGGCGGCCACCTGAGTGGCAGTGCTGACATCAGTAAAGATAAATTTCACGCAGAAAAAGGTGCCCACGCCCACGGCCCAACTCACCAGTGCTGCGGCACTGCCGCTACGACGAAATGCAGGCAGTAAGCCTAAAAGCATCGGAATCGAAATGGGACCCACTAATCCACCGAACCAGATAATCAGTAGTGAAAGCACACCGCCGAAACGGCTGGCATTCATGGCGATAATCAACGTGGTGATGATGAAGAGAAAAGCCGTCAGACGCGCGACGAGTAGCGAGCTTTTACCGCGCTGAAAACGGCGCGGCAGCATGCCGGGCAGAATGTCACGCGTGACCACCGCCGTGATGGCATTGGCATCTGATGAAGTCATCGACAGCGTATGAGTGAACATCGCCACCAGCACTAAACCGATTAACCCATTCGGCAGTAATTCCATCGCCATCACAGAGTATGAACGTGAAGGATCGCTAAGATTGGGGAACAGCAGCGGTGCCGCCCACATTGGCCAGAACAGTATCAGCGGCCAAATCAGGTAAAGTGCGGCCGAGAGCAACGCCGCTTTACGTGCATCGCGACCCGCCGGTGCGGCGATGAAGCGTTGTGCCAGATTCCAGGTGCCGCCGTTGTAGCTCAGGGTGTAAATCACAAAGTAGGCGAGGATAAAGCCGAGCGTATACGGCTCCTGAACGATGTCGGTGTGGGTGGCAGGCAGGTGTTGCCAGATGGTGAGCAGCTCGCCGAAACCGCCCAGATGCATCGCCACGGCCACCACCATGACAATCGCGGCGATAAACTGCACCACAAACTGGCCGAAATCATTACAGGCATCAGCCCATAAACCGCCCATCACGGTATAAAACAGGCTAAGCGCCCCGGAGATACAGATGCCAATCAACGGATCTAACCCGGTAAAGACATTGATGATCACGGCAATGGCGGCCCATTTGGCGCCGACGTCGAAGGTTTTCAGCAGCACCCCACTCCATGCCAGCACCATTTGCGTTGGCAGGTTATAACGCGTCGCGAGGTACTCCATCGGCGATTCGATATTCATATGAATTCGCAGTCGGGCCCAGCGTGGAGCAAACAGGCGCGACCCGATTAATACCGCAACGGAGATGGGAAACGCCCACCAGAAATAGATGGTGATGCCCATGTTATAAGCCACTGCCGCATAGGCCACGAACACGGCCGCACTGTAGCCGGACATATGATGCGAGACGCCCGACAACCACCAGGGCATTTTCCCGCCTGCCGCAAAGAAATCACGCGTGCTGCCGACTTTACGCATCGCCCAGAGCGTAATGGCCACTATCATCAGCGCATAGAGCGCCATCACAGCATAATCAAGCACATTCATAGCCGTCTCCACAGGTCAAAGCTGCCCGACGAAAGCATCCGGTTCGAGGGGAAGGATAGATTATTTTTTAATTAGTCCTTATTTAGGATTAATACATCCTGGCACTGTTACCGCGCTTAAAATGTGACGACGCTCCGGCTATTACTTTTTCTTCTGACCAGTGAGTGAGAGGCAATAAAAAGGGCTCATACACAGTATGAACCCCTAGATCAGGTGCAATTCGATCAGGCTTTTTTCAGGCAGGAACTCATAAAGGTCTTGCGCGCATCGCCGCTGAGTTTTTTATCAGCCGCGTCGGTATTACAGGTTTTCATCTTCATTTGCTGCGGCGTCATGCTGCCCATCTTGCTGTCTTTTTTCAGACAGTCGCTCATGAAGGATTTACGCGCATCCCCTTTTAAATCCTGAGAGGAAGCGTGTTGATTACACATGGTCATTTTATTTTGTTGGGCGGTTTTCTCTGCTGCACCCGCATTGCCCGCCAACAGCAGGCCTGCTGCTATCATTGCCAAAAGACACGATTTCATTGCCGGAATCTCCATAGAATTATTGCCTCTTAATCATGGCAGGAAATAAGCAATGCAGAAAAAAATATATTCCCTCGTCCAGAGCTTGCTGCGAGCACGCTAACAGCAAAATCGGTTCTTCAGCGTGGCGTGACGCTTACACGCGGGGATGATTCAGCAGCTTTTCAACGTAGTTACGCAGCAGAGTGGTATCTGGGGTTTCTGCCGCAGGGGCAAGTGGAGGCATCGCGGTGGCGATACCGGCCGCAATCTCGTTGAATTGTTCAGGATCCAGCTTACGCAGCATGGCCGTCAGCACAATTTCTAATGCCTCTACCTGGACCACTAATTCTTTTGACTCTTCTTCTTTCTCAGCCAGTTTTAGCAGAAGTTCCGCGATAAGGTTTTTCATGCGACAGGCTCAATAAGAGATGGAAAACAGACGTTAGCATTGAGGGGGTTAAAACAACAGGGATTTTTGGCGGTTTGCTTAAAATTTAGAATAAGCGCAGCGTTAAAAAAGAAACGGAATTTCAATATGTAACGGCGAAACGTTTCACTTCATTGATAGGGCTTTTTCGAAACGTTTCGCGCGTAATCATGCATTAACGTCTGGCGCTAATTAATGGGGTCCCATAAAGCCACGACCTGGACCGCCACCGCCGCCAGGACCACCCCAACCGCCTCCGCCACCCGGCGGTGGGAAGATACAACCGCTCAACGCGGTCACCAATGCCACAACGGCAGCGAGTTTAATAATACGGACCATAATTACCTCTGGATGGTGAAATCGGGCTGAGTGTATGAGGCGGTAACGGGCACGACAATACAGAATTCTCTGCAACCCGGCGCTATTCATCTCTGCTCACCACGCTTAACAAATTACTGGCACTACGCCCGCAAAAAAACCACAGAGGCATCATCATATTGAAGAAAATTTCAACCATTGCGGGCGGTCGATCACTTTACACGCCGCGCGAAATGACGCAATGTGAGCGCATTACAATCAATGAGATCTTACCATGACCCTGCCCACCCTTTCTCTCAGTGATATCCTGGCGCGTCGCGACTGGGAAAATCCGGTGATCACTAGCCTGAACCGTCTGGATGCCCATCCGCCGTTTTCCAGCTGGCGCGATGAAGTCAGTGCGCGCGACGATGCCCCTTCCCCATCACGCCAGTTACTGAATGGACAGTGGAGTTTCAGCTATTTCTCACAGCCTGAAGCGGTGCCACAAAGCTGGTTGATGCAGGATTTGCCTGGCGCGCACTCCCTGCCCGTGCCTGCAAACTGGCAGCTGCATGGCTTTGACGCGCCAATCTACACTAACGTGCAATATCCAATTCCTGTGAACCCGCCGTTTGTTCCTAAGGAAAACCCCACCGGATGTTATTCGCTCACATTCAATGTCGATGAGAGTTGGCGGACGCAAGGACAAACGCGCATTGTGTTTGACGGCGTTAACTCGGCCTTTTTCCTGTGGTGTAACGGCCAGTGGATCGGCTATTCACAGGACAGCCGACTGCCAGCCGAGTTTGATCTGAGTCAGGCATTGCAGCGTGGCCAGAACCGACTGGCAGTGATGGTGTTGCGCTGGAGCGATGGCAGCTATTTAGAAGATCAGGATATGTGGCGCATGAGCGGGATTTTCCGCGACGTCAGCCTGCTCCATAAGCCATCAACCCAACTGGCCGATGTGCAAATCGAAACGGCGCTGAGCCCGGAATATATCCGTGGCGATCTGCGCGTGAGTGTCAAAATTAACGCCAGTGAACGACCGCTTAATCAGTGCCGTCTGCGTGTGAGCCTGTGGCAGGACGAAACCTGCATCGGCAGTGAAGAACAAGCGCCGGGCAGTGCGGTGATTGACGAACGTGGGCATTACCCAGAGCGCGCGCTGCTGGTGCTGCCGATAAAAAATCCCCTGCTGTGGAGTGCGGAAACGCCCCATCTCTATCGTGCCGTGGTGACGCTATTGGATGACTACGGGCAGGTGATTGAAGCCGAAGCCTACGATGTCGGCTTCCGGCGTGTCAGCATTGAAAACGGTCAACTGTGCGTCAACGGCAAGGCTCTGCTGATTCGCGGCGTGAACCGTCATGAACATCATCCGGAAAATGGCCAGGTGGTGGATGAAGCCAGCATGCGGCGCGATATTGAATTAATGAAGCGCCACAACTTCAACGCCGTTCGCTGTGCGCATTATCCCAACCATCCGCTGTGGTATCGCCTGTGCGATGAATATGGCCTGTATGTCGTCGATGAGGCCAATATTGAAACCCACGGCATGCAGCCAATGAACCGTTTATCGGCCGATCCACGCTGGTTCGCCGCCTATAGCGAGCGCGTCACGCGCATGGTGCAGCGCGATCGTAACCACGCTTGTATCATCATCTGGTCACTCGGCAATGAGTCCGGCCATGGCAGTACCCATGATGCGCTCTATCAATGGGTGAAAAGCAGCGATCCGACCCGTCCGGTGCAATATGAAGGCGGTGGCGCCAATACCGCCGCCACCGATATTGTCTGCCCAATGTATGCGCGCGTCGATCAGGATCAGCCCTTCCCTGCCGTACCGAAGTGGTCACTGAAAAAATGGATTGGCCTGCCGGGTGAAACGCGTCCGCTGATCCTGTGCGAGTATGCGCACGCCATGGGCAATAGTTTCGGGGGTTTCGCCAAATACTGGCAGGCCTTCCGTCAGTTCCCGCGCCTGCAGGGCGGTTTTGTCTGGGATTGGGTCGATCAAAGCCTGACGCGTTATGACGAACAAGGCCAGCCATGGCAGGCTTACGGCGGCGATTTTGGCGACACGCCTAACGACCGCCAGTTCTGTATGAACGGTCTGGTGTTTGCCGATCGAACGCCGCATCCGGCTTTGTTTGAAGCGCAGCGTGCACAGCAATTCTTCCAGTTCCAGCGCGATGCCAGTAACGCCTGGCGTTTCACGATCTCCAGCGAGTACCTGTTCCGCAGCAGCGATAATGAAGTGCTGCGCTGGTCGATTGAACAGGATGGCGTTTCCGTCGCGCAGGGCGAACTGCCGCTGCATCTCACCGCGCAGGGCAGCCAGACGATTGATATTCCAGCCGCTGAACATTTACAGGGGAATGCGTGGCTGAATCTCGCGGTGCATCAGATCGCTGCCACCGCATGGTCGGAAGCCGATGCCCGCGTGGCCTGGGATCAGTGGCCGCTGCCCGCCGCGTTAGTGCCCCGTGTGATTGATGCCACGCCCACTGCGCCAGAACTGATTGCCAATCACGATCTGGTTGCTGTGCAACTGCCGCAACAGCGTTGGCACTTCTCGCGCCGCAGTGGGGAATTGGTGCAGTGGTTTGTTAACGATGAAGAGACGATGCTGACGTCATTGCAGGAGTGCTTTGTACGCGCGCCGATTGATAACGATATCGGCACCAGTGAAGCCGCCAATGTCGATCCCAATGCCTGGGTGGAGCGCTGGAAACACGCGGGCTATAACCAGCTGGAGGCAGTGCTGCTGGATATGCAGGTCGATAGTCTGAAACACAGCGTGCTGATTGAAACCTGGCATCAGTGGGAGGCCAATGGGCAGGTGATCTTTACCAGCCACAAGCGTTATCAGATCGGTGGCAACGGTGAGTTGAGCGTCAGTGTCGAGGTGCAACAGGCGCCGGGCTTGCCTGCTCCCGCGCGCATCGGGTTGCGTTGTCAGTTGAGGAGCGCGCCGCAGAGTGTGAGCTGGCTCGGCCTGGGCCCGCATGAAAACTATCCGGATCGTCAGCTGGCGGCGCAGTTTTCACACTGGCAGCAGCCGCTGACTTCGCTGAGTACCGCCTATGTGTTTCCCGGTGAAAATGGATTGCGCTGCGGTACGCGCCAGCTTGATACCGGCAGCTGGCAGGCGAGCGGCGATTTTGCGTTCTCGCTCAGCCGCTACAGCCTCGAACAACTGCGTGATACCTCGCATCGCCATCTGTTGCGGGAAGAGGAAGGCTGCTGGCTGCACCTTGATGGCTTCCATATGGGCGTGGGCGGTGACGATTCCTGGAGCCCCAGCGTCAGCCCGGAGTTTTTGCTTTCTCAGCAGCAGTGGCACTACGCGCTGACGCTGCGCCAGTAGACTTCTTCGCCGCCTCACCTTGCTGGCTCAGCGGTGGAGTCAGCTCGGTTTTCGGGCGGCGATAGAAGCGGCGCAGAAGCAGGACATTCAACAGCACCACCACGGCGGTAGCGAAGAAGACCCAGCGATAGCCGGTCGCAGCAGACACCGCCGCACCCAATAGCGGGCCGGCCACGTTGCCGAGATACATAAAGGATTGGTTGTAGCCAAAGATGCGTCCGGTGACATTATCGCGCGAGTGGCGTACCAGCAGCGTTTGTACTGCAGGCATCATCGCGCCATCGGCAAAGCCCAGCAGGAAACGCAGCACGCCTAACTGGGTGGCGCTGGTAACGAATGACATCGCCATCAGCAACACCAGAGAAAACAGCATGGTGCCTATCAGAATGCGCTGGGTGCCAATGCGATCGCCCAGCTTACCCAAACGAGGGGCGGAGATCAGCGCCGAAACGCCCGGCAGTGCGGCAATCACACCACTGAGGAAGGCCAGATTCTGCGCATCGGGCGCCAGCTCACGCACGAACAGCGTCAGGATCGGGTTCACCGAGCCGTTACACATCTGGATCACCATGGTGGTGACGAACAAGCACATCATCAGGCGAGGATTGTCGAGGCTGCGGAACACCTCGCGTCCGCTCATTTTGTCCTGCTTGCTCACTGGCGTGTAGCCGGTCTCTTTGATCAGGAACAACGTGACAAGGAAGCTCACCATCAACAGCACTGCCGTGACAATAAACACCATGCGCAGTCCCAGCCAGTCAGCCAGAAGCCCGCCGATCATCGGCCCCAGAATCACGCCGCCAATTTGTCCGGTGGAGACACAGCTCAATGCCCAGCCGCTGCGCTCACGCGGAACCTGAGCGGCCACCAGCGCCATCGCATTAGGAATATAACCGGATGTCAGGCCCATTAGCGCACGCAGCAGCAGCAGTTGCCATGCTTCGGTCACAAACGCCTGCAGCAGAATCACCGCGCCCATGCCAAAGGATGCGCGTAACAGCATCAGCTTGCGCCCTTTACGGTCAGCCAGACTGCCCCACAGCGGTGCCACCGCAGCAGATACGATGAAGGTGATACTGAAGGTGAGACCCGACCAGACGCTCAGTGCATTGGTGCCATGGATACCGAGTTCCTCAACGTAGAGCGGCAGGAAGGGAATGATCTGGCTGATGGCTAATCCGGTAAAAAAACAGCCAAACCAGACCGAAATCAGATTGACCTTCCAGGACTCGATGGAGCGTAGCATGGGCGTGAGCATCAGAAAAATGAAATGAGGGTTCAGTCTAACAACCTCATAACATCGCTGGACGGCAAAACATGGCATCGGGTTAAAAACGCAGTTTTCCGCTGCCGTGCGTGATTCTGCTCACAGCAAATAGTGTAAGGGGCACGATTTGTAGTGTCTTTATGTGCTGAAACAAACAACTCAGCAAGATAAGCGCATCGCGATAGAGAGCAAACGTGAAAAAATATGTCTATCCATTACTGACAATATTCGACGCCGCATCTATGTTTAAAAAATCACCGGCCATCGCTGGCGAGGCGCTGCCCGTTCTGGACAGTTCCCATGCTTAACCCATGTTTCCCAATGCTGCCAATAAACGGCGGTGGGCATCGTTGTCTCTGCGGAGGTCAGCCATGAGAGCACATCCTAACAGCGCCAGCCGGGCGATTACCGATTACTTCAACAGTCCTGCCTGGCATGCGCCGCACGAGAGCGATCTGCTGGCAGCGATCATGCGCGAATTGATGGATGATGGTCAGCCCGCGACCAGCAAAGCGATCATTGCGCGGGTGATTGCCAAACTGGAATTTGAAGGGGATGAGCAGCAGCTCCAAAGCTATCGCAATCTGTTGGCGCAGTTGCTGGAAGACAGGCAACAAAAGCCGTAGGGTGCCGTCATTCAGCCGCCGGGAAAATCGCCTTGTGTGCGGCGGAATTTAGGACAATTGCAGCGTTCAGGGACTTCAAGACGCGCCGTATGCGGGCGCGCCTCCATATCGTGTTACTTCACTGCGCGCAGGTGATCGGCCTCGCTGACCACCGCTTTTCCGCTTGTACGCTGGTACAGGCACAGCTCACGCCCAATCTGATTTTTCATGTGCTTCTGCGGATAACGCCCTTCCAGCAGTAACGCGTCGTAGCCGACGCTGTCGTCATACTGAATCGGTTTCCCCACCACCTTCACCCCTTTCAGGCCGCTGGCTTTCAGACAGGCTTGCTGCCGGGTTTGGCTGTTTTGCTGCCAGGCGGCTTCGCTCGAGGCGTGCGCCAGTGGACTTAATAGCAGGGTGATTAGCAGAATTTTTTTGGTGTGTCTCATCGTCGCTCCTCATCAATCCAGTACGGATTAATAGAAAAAAAAATTCCCGCCGAGGCGGGAAGAAACAAGACGAGCATTGCATATTCGAGAGTGACGAGGAAATCTCCGTAATGCGCAGCTATCCTCGCCCGGCGCCATGACAGCCCGATGACAATGCGATGTCCGTTTGAATTTATCCGCAATAAACCCGCGAAATTTTCCCACTCTGATCAGCAGTAAAGTTCAGGCGGCGCAGGTTGAAGTCCATGGTGACGGCACCGTTCCACGGAATGGCGCGCACCGGCACCGCAAACCGTTGGGTATCAAGGCTACTCAGTGGCTGGCCGATATAATTCTGATATTGCGATGCGCCACACTGATCGGTTTCGGGATCGTGGCTGACGGCAGCGGTGCTGTCCGGTTTGCTGGCGGACTGACAGGCGGTTAAGGCAAAAAAGGCCGTGGCCAGTAACGCTTTTCCATAATGGGTCACAAGTTTCTCCTCCTGGATAGTAAACGAACCGTTCCCGAGAGTAACAAAGCAAGCCCTTATTGTGAAAACAATGACAGAGGATTAGTCGAATAATTGTGCTCTAACGCGCGATCTTCCTCTCAACTTCCAGGATTAACCGCACACACGGTCTAAAGTTCACGCGCTGAGTCACTACAATTAACTAAGAATTATCTGAGGTGACGATGATGGAACTTGCCATTTTTATCGGCTTTGCCATCCTGATGACCGTGGTTGCGGTTCGGGTGCGTTAAGCCCTGATGAGACGGGCGGCTAAACTGCCGCCATAACCGAGAAGCCGCACTTATTGAGCGGCTTCTTTTTCATCCTGCAAGCGCACTTTAAACGCCGCAAGTGGCATTGGCTTGCCGAGAAAATAGCCCTGCCCCTCTTCACAAGAAAGCGCCTTCAGCTCATTGAGCTGCGCTTCGGTTTCAATCCCTTCTGCCGTGATGGTGAGTGCAAATGCCCGCGCCAATCCGACAATCCCCGCCACCACTGATTGCGCCTGCCTGGATTCCGGGAACTCTTTCATCCATGATCGATCGATTTTCAAGCCATTGAACGGGAAGGTTTTGAGATAGCCTAAGGCAGCATAGCCAGTACCAAAATCATCCACCGTCAGCCGCACGCCCAGCGCACGTAACCCCTGCATGATTTCCAGCGCACGATCGGGATGCTCGAAGGTCACGTTTTCAGTGATCTCCAGTTCCAGCCGTGTGGCCGGTAAACCGCTCACCGCCAGCGCGTGTGCGACACGATCCACCAGATCGCTGTTACGGAATTCCACCGGAGAGATGTTCACGGATACGTAGCGCTGGTCGCCCCAATCGCTGGCATCATGGCAGGCGCGCATTAGCACCCAGTCACTGATGGCAGCGATCAACCCATTCTCTTCCGCCAGCGGAATAAAGCGGTCAGGGGTAATCCATTGATCCTCAGCCACTTGCCAGCGAATCAGCGCTTCCGCGCCAGCCAGCTGTCCACTTTGCAGCTGGTAACGCGGCTGATAGTGCAGGGAAAACGTGTTGTTGCGCAGCGCCTCTTCAATCGCCTGCACCATATCGCGTTTCGATTGAATATGGTTGGCCATATCGTTGGAGTACCATACCCAGCGATCGCGTCCAGCCGTGCGTGCCTGGCCGAGAGCGATGTCCGCAAGCCGTAGCAAGGCTTCCGGCTGGCTAGCATCCTGCGGCGCGCTGACAATCCCCATGCTGGCTGTAAGACTCAGTTGATGCGATCCGCTGATAATCGGCTGATGGACGGCGCGTTGCAGTGCGCGGCAGCGATACTCCAGACCGGCGCGCGAGCTTTCGCGCAGCAGTAGAATAAACTCATCTCCGCCCAGTCGTGCCGCCAGTTCATCTGGGCCGATCAGGTTTTTCAGCCGTTGAGAGATCTCATTCAGCACCACATCGCCCACCGCGTGGCCCCAAGAATCGTTGATCGGTTTGAACTGATCGAGATCGAAGCTGATCACAAACAGCGGTGCCTCTTGCGTGGCATTTTCCAGATGTGTGGTCAGGAATTCCTGTAGCTGCATGCGGTTGGCGAGGCCAGTGAGCAGATCATGACGTGACAGGAACTGGATGCGCGCTTCTGCATCCACCTCATGGGTAATATCGGACACCGTGCCGCGAAAGCCGGTGCGCAGTCCATTACGACGAATGGTTTTCGCCATCAATTCGCCGATGCGGCGCTCGCCATTGGCAGCCATAAACTGGCAGCGCAGCGGCACATGCTGCATTTCATCGCCCTGACGCAACAGCCAGGCCACCAGCGAATGGCTGGGATGACTGAGGAGTTGATCCAGCGGCCGCCCAATCCAGCTTTTGACCTCGTGTCCGGTAACGGCGGCAAAACGCGAGGAGAGATAGCAAAGGCGGCCCTGATCGTCCACTTCCCAAATCCAGTCCGAAGCGGCTTCAGCCAGGTCGCGGAAACGCTCTTCACTGTTGGCCAGTTCACGCTGGCTGATGGCCAGCATTTCAAAGCGACGATCGGAAATAACGGCGTTATGTAGCGCATGGCGGATCACCCGCCGTGTCACCAGAGCGACCGCCAGTACAGTGAAACAGAGTAAGGGCATCATCAGCCAGATCACGCCGAAGCCGGGATTTTTGGCCTGCCAGCGAAGCACCAGCGGCTCGCCCTGAATCACCGGTTCGACCAACCGCGGTTCATACAACGCATCGTTTAAGCCATTGGCAATGCGCGGAGCGATCACATTGAGCGACTTGCCAAGGGCCTGCAATTTTTCCGGCGTCATGATGTTGATGAACACCATCACCGAAGCCGGGCCTGGGATAGTGGGGAGATCGGGCACTTTGCCTGGCGTGATCGGCGCGGCTACCACCAATGCCGGCTGTTGATTGATTATCGCATTGCGCGTAATGCCATCGTCAGGCTGGTGACGGGCGGCGGCCAGCAACAGTGCAGTTTGCCCGCCCAGCCAACTCTCCAGCGAAGCCTCTGACAATTTGCCATCTACTACCGCATAGCGCGTTTTGCCGGCGCCATCGATCACAAACACGCCGTCATAGTGATACTCCTTATACAGTCCCGGCCCTAAGTTCTCCTCGTCCCACGCCCAGACTTTATTTACCGTCAGGTGCAGATTCTTCCAGCCTTCCCCCC
This sequence comes from Candidatus Pantoea communis, assembly GCF_011752685.1. Classification (NCBI taxonomy): domain Bacteria; kingdom Pseudomonadati; phylum Pseudomonadota; class Gammaproteobacteria; order Enterobacterales; family Erwiniaceae; genus Pantoea; species Candidatus Pantoea communis. The sequence goes on along the minus strand of NZ_VWXC01000008.1, from coordinate 80,094 downwards.
AGTTGGCGTAATCACGTACATCGGTGATCATCTTCTCCTGCTGCTGTTGCCAGGCCTGGCGCATCAGGTTGACATCCTGCTGGATCGAGTCGCTGTTTTGTCGGTGGGCTATCACCAGCACCATCACGACTGAAAGCAGCAGCACGCCAAACAGCAACGACGTTAAGGTGCGCAAACTGCGTCGCGTCACCCGAACGGTGTGCGCTTCCATATTAGCCCTGGCAGGCAAGGTCGCGTGCCGGTGATACTCAGAATTCATGCAATATGCTCGCAAAACAGAGGCAGCAAAAGAGAAGACAGGGTGCGCGTTCAAGACGCCTCTGTCCTGTAATGGTTTTTTCGGTTATCGGCGCAGGCCGCCGCAGATTTAGTCCTCGCGGCGGAATTTTTGAGCAGTGCGATTCTGTGTGGGGCCATCTCGACAGCAATGATCGCCATTGCTACTATGCGTTTTCCTCTGCCCGTTGAGCTAATTATGGACACCCAATCCGACAAAGTGACGCTGACGCTGTTCTATGCCGCGAGCTTTGTGGTGTATTACGTCGTGACCATGCTGATTACGCTGTTTCCCAACTACGGGGCGCTGCGTAATAACGGTTTACTGGTGCCGGTGCTCTGCTTGTTCGAATTCGCGGTAATTTACCCGCTGTATCGTTTTTACTGCCAACGCCGCACTGACATTCCGCTGGGATATCTCCGTCCCGGCCAGGCGTTGCTGTTTGTGGGTGCGCTGGTGGCACTGATGGTGGCGCAAACGCAATTCCTGCAACCGGAAGGCTGGTTGATTGCCCAGAGCCAACAGGGTCGCAGTTCGATGTTGATCCTGCTGCTGACCGCCGTGCTGCTCGCGCCAGTGTTTGAAGAGGTGTTGTTCCGCGGTTTTCTGTTGCAGGGGTTTCTGTTATGGGCGCCGAAAAGTCGCTTCGCCTGCATGCTACTCACCTCGCTGCTGTTCGCCGCGATGCACACGCAGTACGTGCACTGGGAGACCATCGTGGCCCTGACGCTGTTTTCACTGTTGCTGTGTTACGCCCGTCTGCGCAGCAATAGCCTCGCGCTGCCCATCTTCCTGCATACGCTGAATAACCTGATCGCGATTCTGCCCGCCTGGTTCTATGCATAAAAAAACAGCGCAAGAGATTGCGCTGTTTTCAGAATAAAAGCATCAGGAAATGGCCGAGTCTTTGTGTTTGTCCGCCTCAAAATGGGCTTTGAACTGCTCGTAAATTGAAATCATGTTTGAAGCATCGCCTTGCATTGGGCTGAGTTTGCCTGCACGCACCAGTTCAATCACCAGTTGCAGCGCGGCTTGTTTTGGGCTGCTGGCCGGATGGGCAATTTCGTTCAACATTGGTCACTCACTCATCATTTTTGTCAGGGCCGCACAGTTTAGCTCAGATTGTCATGCTGTTGTGCGTCCGGCTGGTTATAATCTCACCGTTCGCACCACAAGGCCGCTCAAGGTGATCATTGACTCTCCTGCCGTTTGGCTATACTGGATTAAAAAAAGGAACGAACAGCCACTGCTTCCGTATCATCAGGAACGTGTTTAAGGAGTCCAATCATGCTGATTGGTTTTGTGTTGTTAGTGAGCGCGTGTGGACATGATGCCTGTGACGCCTTACCGGTGTCAGAACGTATCTACCCGACCAAAGTGGCCTGTGAGCAAATGGCCGACCGCATCCATAAAGTTCGACCGAATGTGGTCCTGCTGTGCGGGGAAGTGCACCGTTAATTCGGTGCCAGTTTTATTTGAGCTGTACAAAAATAAGCCAGACGGCATTGCAAGATCGGCGCATAGCGTCCAAAATATAAGCTGCTTTACACTATTACCGTTGTGAATCCCATGAAGAAGACTCGCCCCCGTCGTCCAAACGGACGCTGGGTTTATTACATTTTGTATGATGGCATTCTCTGGCCCTGCCCGGTGCGCTGGGAGTGGGAGAGCAGCTTTGAAGGCTGGTTGCCATTCTACTACTCGCCGACCTTTGAGTTTGTGGCGGGCGACCCACGCAAGGCCTATCGCATTGCGCGCAGCAGTGTGCGTAACGTTCGCCATCCAGACAGCGAGTACGCCTGAATCAACCGAGTTGCCATGGCAACCAGGAGGCGGTCAGCAGATAGTGCACCCCTTCCAGCACCAGAATCACCATCACTAGCACGCCGAGCTTATGGCGGCAGATCCAGTCTTTCAACCCCATATCATCGCCGCCCAGCGAATCAGCATCAGCGCGCCGCAGATGCACAGCAGCACCACAATCATTTTCCAGTGTTTAGTTGCAGCCAGTTTTTTCCCCACGCATCCTCCAGACGGCAGAAAGCAACGATGCGCCCTGAGGCGCATCGTTATTCTAACGCTGGTAAAGCGTAAGGGCGATTAATTATTCAGCGTATAGTCCAGGCTAATTTCAGCATTCAGGACTTGTGACACCGGGCAGCCCGCTTTGGCTTTCTGAATAATCTCATCAAATTTGGCGCTATCGATACCTGGCAGCGCGATGGTGCTGGTGAGTGCGATTTTGGTAATGGCAAAACCTTCACCTTTCTTGTCCAGGGACACATCCGCCGTGGTGTCGATGCTTTTTGGCGGATGCCCAGCCTGACCCAGCATCAGCGACAACGCCATGGAGAAGCACGCCGCATGTGCAGCTCCGATCAGCTCTTCCGGATTGGTGCCCTTCTCACCCTCAAAGCGGGTATTGAAACCGTAAGGCTGGTTGCTCAGCACGCCGCTTTCGGTGCTCACGGTGCCTTTGCCTTTGATGTCGCCTTCCCAATGGGCCGATCCTTTCTTATGAATGGTCATGTCATTCCTCCTGTTAGTCAGACAGGAGATCAGTATAGACAACCCCTCCCATTTTGCTTTTCGCGCCTCAGCTCACGGCACGCGGTCGGGCCGGATGCAATCCCGCTTCGCTCAGCAGCGCATTTGCCTGCACCAGCGAGTCCTGGGTGATCTCAGCAATGCTTTTGGCCCCGGTCAGCGTCATCGCCACTTTCATCTCTTTTTCGATCAAATTCAGCAAATTCTCAACGCCACGCTGACCATGCGTCGCCAGCGCATAGATAAAGGCGCGGCCCAGCAGCACCGTGTCTGCACCGAGCGCGATCATGCGCACCACATCCAACCCGTTGCGGATACCGCTGTCGGCCAGAATGGCAATATCGCCTTTCACCGCGTCTGCAATGGCGGGCAGCGCGCGCGCCGATGACAGCACGCCATCCAGCTGGCGTCCGCCATGGTTCGACACCACAATACCGTCCGCGCCGAAGCGCACCGCATCACGCGCATCTTCGGGATCCAGAGTGCCTTTGATCACCATTGGGCCATCCCAAAACTCACGAATCCACTCCAGATCTTTCCATGAGATCGACGGATCAAAGTTATTGGCCAGCCAGCCAATGTAATCTTCCAGCCCCGTAGGTTTACCGAGATAGGCTGAGATATTACCGAGATCGTGCGGACGGCCATGCAGCCCCACATCCCACGCCCACTGCGGATGCGTTACCGCCTGCCAGTAGCGACGCATCGCCGCGTTTGGCCCGCTCATGCCCGAATGCGCATCGCGATAGCGTGCGCCCGGTGTCGGCATATCCACGGTAAAGACCAGCGTCGAGCAGCCCGCCGCTTTCGCGCGTTCCAGTGCGTTACGCATGAAGCCACGATCGCGCAGCACATACAGCTGGAACCACATCGGACGATTAATGGCTGGCGCTACCTCTTCAATCGGACACAGCGATACCGTGGAGAGCGTGAACGGAATACCTTTCAGTGCCGCTGCACGCGCGGCCTGCACTTCCCCGCGTCGCGCGTACATGCCGCACAAACCCACGGGCGCTAACGCGACAGGCATCGACAGCGTTTCGTTGAACAGTTTGGTTTCCAGACTGAGATCGGACATGTTCTTCAGCACCCGCTGACGCAGCGCCACGTCCGACAGATCGGACACATTGCGCTTCAGGGTGTGTTCGGCATACGCGCCGCCGTCAAGGTAGTGGAACAGGAACGGGGGCAGAATGCGTTGCGCCGCGGCGCGATAGTCACTGGCTGCAGAGATGATCATCAGTTTTTTTCCTTACGATTATCCAGGGATTCGCCTGGCAAGCGGGTAATGCGCGCCTGCCGGGCTTCATCTTCATGGAGTGATTTCAAGGTGGTATGAACAAAGCCGAGGTGATCCATCGCTGCCTGGCGTGCCGCCTCGGCATCACCTGCCATCACCGCATCGAACATCGCCTGGTGCTGTTCATTCAGGCGATTAAAAATCACCGGCTGGGTGTACATGCGCTGGCGGCTGTGCAGTACCGAAGACTGCAGCAAATCGAAGAAACCACGCATGGTTTGCAGTAGCACCACATTGTGCGAGGCCTCAGCGATGGCGAGATGGAAGCGCAGGTCGGCCTGCGCCGCGATATCGGGATCGTCACAGTCGTGCATCTTGAGCAGAGCATCAAAGGCAAGACGCAGCTTCTCTTTATCCGCTTCAGTGGCACGCAAGGCGGCGTGCCAGGCGGTACTGGCTTCGATGGCGTGACGCGCTTCCAGAATATCCCAGCGATAATCCGGGTCGTCCGCCAGCAGTTGGCGAATCGGCTCAACAATACGCTGTTCCGACCAGGGCTCCTGCGGCTCACACAGCCAGGTACCGCCGCCGCGTTTACTGATTAACACGCCGCTACTGATCAGCTGCTGAATCGCCTCACGCAATGATGAGCGTGACACACCGAACTCAGCGGCCAGCTGGCGCTCGGCCGGTAAGCGCATACCCGGCTCCAGCTGGTGTTCCTCAATCAAGGCGAGCAATCGCGCCCGTAGCGTTTCCGCTAATCGCGGCGTGTTTTCTGTCATGGAATCATCCAGGTTAAGACATAAGCTTGCAGCGTAGTGATCACCCCCACCATGCAGGTGAAGAGCAGACTGTGTTTAACGGTAAAGCGGAACAGATCCGACTCTTTACCCACCAGCCCCACGGCGGCGCAGGCGATGGCGATCGACTGCGGTGAAATCATCTTACCCGTCACGCCACCCGTGGTGTTGGCGGCCACCAGCAGCACATCCGACACACCAATCTGCTGCGCGGTGGTGGCCTGCAACGCCGCGAACAACGCATTTGAAGAGGTATCGGATCCTGTCAGAAACACGCCAAGCCAGCCAAGGAACGGCGAGAAGAAAGTAAAGGCATTGCCGGTGTGGGCCAGCGCTAAGGCCAGTGTGGCAGACAATCCGGAGTAGTTGGAGATAAAGGCGAAGGCCAGCACCATACCGATGGAGTAGATGGGCAGTGCCAGTTCTTTCAGCGTCTCACCGAAGGTCTGGATCGCCGCAGCGGGCTTCATACGCAGCCAGATCACGGACAGCACCGCCGCCACGATAATCGCTGTACCGGTGGCTGACAGCACATCAAACTTGAAGATGGCCGCATAAGGCGTTGCCGCACTCACCACCGGCGGCATACGTGCCACCAGCTCATGCAGCAGCGGTACCGGAACGCTGAACACCCAGTCATACATCACGCCACCTTTAGCAAACAGCGCCTTGAACGGCGGAATGCTCCACAGGGTGACGGTAGCCGTGAGGAACAGGAATGGCATCCACGCGCGCACAATCTGGCCCAGCGTATAGCGCTGAGAGGTTTGCGTCGGGTCAACGGCGGTTTTCTCATCGAAACGGAAAATACGTACTGGCTTCCAGCGGCGCAGGAACAGCGTGAGGCAGATAAGAGAGGCCAGTGACGAGATGATGTCCGGCAATTCCGGGCCAAGGAAGTTGGAGCTGAGGAACTGCGCAATGGCGAACGATCCGCCCGCGACGATCACCGCTGGCCATGTTTCCTTGATACCGCGCCAGCCATCCATAATCGCCATGATCCAGAACAGCACAATGAGGGTCAGGAACGGCAATTGACGCCCGGCCATCTGGCCAATCTGGAAGCTGTCGAGTCCGGTGACTTGACCGGCGACAATAATCGGAATCCCCATCGCACCAAAGGCTACTGGCGCGGTGTTGACGATCAAGCATAAGCCAGCCGCGTACAGCGGATTAAAGCCCAATCCCACCAGCAGGGCTGCGGTGATTGCCACCGGTGCGCCAAAACCCGCCGCCCCTTCGAGAAACGCGCCGAAGGAGAATCCGACGATCAGCATCTGCAAGCGCTGATCGGGTGTGATGGAGAGGATCGAAGCACGGATGATGTCGAATTGTCCGGTTTTCACCGAGATTTTATACACAAATACTGCCGCGACGATGATCCAGGCGATTGGCCACAGGCCGTACAGGAAGCCATAGACCACGGAAGCCAGCGCCTGGCCCAACGGCATGCCATACAGGAACAGCGCCACCAGCAGTGCAATCACCACCGTGGCGGTGCCCGCCTGATAGCCTTTCAGCTTGAGCTTCAGCAGGGCGAAGAAGAAGAACACAATCGGGATCACCGCCACCAGGCTGGAGAGCCACAGATTGTTGAGAGGATCGTAGTTTTGTTGCCACACCGGCATGCCGTTATCTCCAGAGGTTACCAGATGAGTGCAGCGCAACGGCAATGCAGGTTTGCGCCGCAGGTCTTGCCCTTCTGCTCACTGAAATTGGTAGGACCAAAATGCGATGCGGGGCTTTCTGGCTCCAGATAGTTAATGCATTGTTAACCTAAAGCAACGAGGTTGGGGTTATTTTTCGTGTTATGTGACGATGTGGCAACATTTAAATCGTTTTGGTAGGACCAATCATCATTCTGTCTGACCAAAGGCCCGACGATAACTGTGGGGATGAAAGCGAAGATTCAGCACGATCAATCCCACCGTTACGGCGCCCTGCATCATCCACACGCTGGTAAAACTGTGCGTCAGCACCTGCAACTGACCGGCAATAAACGGCATACACCCGGCGATGATGAAACCTGCGCCCTGCATAAACGCCACCAGGCGTGCGCCGGCCTGCGGATGTGGCAGGTGATCGAGCGCCAGCACCATCGCCAGCGGAAATGCAGCCCCTAAACCAAATCCGGCAATCGCCGCCCACAACCATGGCGCCAGCAGGGGGGCAAACAGGAAACCGCTCATACCGACCAGCTGGCAAACCAGACTGATGATCAGCTGTGGACGACGATCCGCCTTGCGCGCCAGCAAGGGCATCAATAATGCGCCAGCCACCTGGCAAAGGATCATCACCCCCAGTAACGAGCCGCCCGCCTGTGCTGACCAGCCAAGGTGGTGATAAGCATCCGGAAGCCAGGCGACGCACGTGGCATAACCGCCATTGACCAGGCCAAAACTGAGTGCCAGCGACCAGGCGCGCGGTTTTCGCCATAGCGAGGGCATAGATACCGACTCTGCGCTTTGCGCCACCGGCACACGCACGATCCACCACAGCACAATCGCCAGCAATACGGGCAGTGCCCAACCGGTGAGCGCCAGTGACCAGCCGAAATGCGCACTGAGCCACGGCGAAAGTGCTGCCCCCAATCCTCCGCCGCCCATCAACGCGCCCGCCCACAACCCGGTAACGGGGGCGCTGCGCTGGGCAAAGCGCTGGCGGATCAACCCTGGCATCGCCATCTGCACCACGCCAACCCCCAGCCCGGCAAAAAGCGCGCTGACCACCAGCCATTGTCCGTCCTGAATCACACCGCGTGCGGCCAGCGCCAGCAGCAGCAGGACCAGCCCGGCGATCAACAAACGTTGCAGCGGAACACGTTGCATCAGGGAGGCACTGAGTAGCGCCACCGCGCCCATCATCACCATCGGTACGGCGGGTAACAACGAAGCGGCAATGGAAGAGAGGCTCATGGCCTGGCGCAGTTCGCCCAGCAATGGGCTAACAGAAGTCAGTAACGGACGCATATTGAGCCCGGCCAGCACCAAAGCGGCGAGCGTCAATCCGTTGGAATGTCGGTTCATACACAATCCTGCAGTAGAAAGGTTGTCAGGGTCGCAGCAATGGTTACTATTTGGAAATGAAATAACACCATAGTGATCAGTGGAAAAATGAATCGTCAGCCGATGTTTACGCCGCAGCAGTTACTCAGTTTTGTTGCGGTATGCGAAACCGCCAGCTTTACGCGCGCCGCCGACCGCGTGCATCTATCGCAATCCACCGTCAGCCAGCAGGTGCGCCGCCTTGAAGAGATGATTGGTAAAGCGCTGCTGGAACGCACCTCGCATCAGGTGGTATTGACCGAAGAGGGAGAGAAATTACTGGGCTATGCCCGCCGGATCATTGCGCTTAACGGCGAAGCGCACGATGTACTGAGCGACAAGTGGCGCGATGGCGTCCTGCGTCTTGGCGTGCCAGAGGATTTTGCTGCCCCCACCGCAGCACTGCTGGCGCAGTTCAGCCGCGAGCATCCGCAGCTGCGCCTCGACGTGATGAGCGGCATGTATGTCGACTTGCATCGTGCGTGGCAGCGAGAAGAGCTGGATATCATGCTGATCAAGCAACCCGGCGGTGAACGCCCATTGGCAGCGCGACCGGAGCCCCTGCTGTGGCTGGACAGCGCCGAACACCCCTGCTTTGAGCAGACGCCAGTGCCGCTGGTGGTATTTCCCCAGCAGGGACTGTATCGCGAGGAGATGTGTCAGACGCTGGATGCGCTGGGCCGCAGCTGGCGCATCAGCTACAGCAGCGCCAGTCTGGTGGCACTCGCCAGTGCCAGCGCGGCCGGATTAGGTTTAACGCTGCTGCCTGCCAGTTGTCGCCTGCCCGGCCATCGTGTGCTGGACGAAGCCGCAGGCTTACCGCCGATCAGCCACTTTGAGCTGGCGCTGTTTTGCCGCTCTCCACAGGATGATTTGCAACAGGCGCTGGCCGTGGCGTTAGTGGAATTTTGCCAGTTAAAGTGGCAGTGATTTTCCCACTGCTCAGCAGTGGGAAATATCGCAGCGCCGCAGCCCGGGTTTTGCCAGATTAACGTTTTCCTTGTTGACTGGAGCCTCTGATGCACCTCACTTCACCCAGCCGTCGCGATTTCCTTAGCCAGGGCGTCCGCCTCACCGCAGCCGGAAGCCTACTGGCTGCCGGCATGAGCGCCGCCGCATCCTCGCACTCTTCCGCCGCAGCGCCAATCTCTACGCCGCCGCCGCGCGTGGATCATTACCAATTGCTCAACGTACGCCTCGAGGAAGGCTTTGAGCGTGAGGGCAACGACATCATCGCGACGCGTACTGCGCTTTACGATATCACCGTCAAAGATGGCAAATTTGCCGCCATCGAAGCCGCTGGTAAAGCGCGCAACGCCGACATTCCGCAATGGGATGCCGAAGGCTCGCTGCTGTTGCCACGCACCCGCGACATGCACATCCACCTGGACAAAACATTTTACAGCGGCCCTTGGCAAGCGCCACGCCCGCGTCAGGGCAAAACAATCATGGATATGATCGCCCGTGAGCAGGTATTAATCCCGCAGTTGCTCCCAACCTCGCAGGCGCGTGCCGAAGCTTTGATCGGTTTGCTGCACAGCAAAGGCACCACCGAAGCACGCAGCCATTGCAACATCGATCCGGTGAGTGGCCTAAAAAGCCTGGAGCATCTGAAGCGGGCGCTGGCGAACCACCCCGAATTTCCCTGTGAAATTGTCGCCTTCCCACAGCACGGTTTACTGCATTCCAAAGTGGATGGCCTGATGCGCGAAGCGATGCAGATGGGCGTGCAGTACGTTGGCGGATTGGATCCCACCAATGTGGATGGCGCGATGCAGGCCTCGCTGGATGCTATGTTCCAGATTGCGTTCGATTTTGATCGTGGCGTCGATATCCATCTGCACGAAACCGCACCTTCTGGCGTGGCGGCCATTCAGTATATGGTGGACACCATCGCGAAGAACCCGCCGCTCAAAGGCAGAGTGACGCTGAGCCATGGCTTTGCGCTGGGCACGCTGGAGGGTAAAGCGCTGGATCAGATGATTGCAGGCATGGCCGAGCAGCAGATGAGCGTGGCGTCCACCATCCCCATCGGCAAACTCACTATGCCGTTACCCCAGTTGCAGGCTGCGGGCATCACGGTGATGACCGGCACCGATAGCGTGATCGATCACTGGTCACCCTTCGGCACCGGCAGCATGCTGGAGAAAGCCAACCTGTATGCGCAACTCTATCGCGGCTCTGATGAGTTTAGTTTGAGCCGTGCGCTGCATATCGCCACCGGTGGCATTTTGCCGCTGTCGAACCGGGGCGATCGCCAGTGGCCGAAAGTGCAGGATGACGCCAGCATGATGCTGGTTGAAGCAGGCTGTTCCGCTGAGGCTGTCGCCCGCATCTCGCCGGTACGAGCTACCTTCCACAGCGGTATGCCGGTGTTCAGCGTCTGAGATCAAAAAAGCCTCCTTACGGAGGCTTGATGAACGAAAAATGCAGGGGCGGCAAGCGCCCCATGCGAGTTGCTGGATTTACGATAACATCTGAATCGCCAGCGCGTATAAACGCTGGTTTTCATCGTCGCTAACAGGCTCTTCTTCCGCGTAACAGGCAATCATGGAGCTGACTTTATCCGAAGATAAGGTCTCTCCGTGCAGATGCAGGGTTAACACGGCGCGGCCGACGATTTTCAGAATGTCTTCGTTTTGTCCCTGGACGTAAAGACTCAAAGTGGACCTCTGAATATATTATTGTTTGCCAAATGGCGCGCCAAATATAAAGCAAAACGGCAGGTTATTTTAATCGGAATTTTACCCATCTTAAGTGACACATAAGCGTAACATAGACAAAAACAGGTCAAAAAGACGCTATATAGTCCCTTTATCAACGCTAATTACACCTTTTCATTCAGGAAAGACGTTTCACATCTTTTGAAGCAACCGGTCACGAAGAATAAAATGATTAGAATTTTACACCCATTAAAGGCGAATATTTAACCAAACGATCATCGCGCTAATTGATTTCAATATGTTATCAATTGCGCGATTTGCATTGCCGATAGCAGCCCTTTCTGCGAGACTGACCGCCGCAATCCTGACCGCTATTTGAGACATTCCCGTGACCGCTTTTTCTACCCTGACGCAACTCCCTGCCAGCCAACTCGACAACCTGCGCGAGATGGGCTTCGACGCCATGACACCTATTCAGGCGGCTTCATTGCCCGCCATTCTTGAAGGGCGCGATGTGCGTGCGCAGGCGAAAACCGGCAGCGGTAAAACGGCAGCCTTTGGTATTGGCTTGCTGCAGCGCATTGACAACACCCGAACCCAAACTCAGGCGTTGATTCTGTGTCCAACGCGTGAACTGGCCGATCAGGTGAGTAATGTGCTGCGTCAGCTGGCACGTTTTACCCGCAACATCAAAATATTGACGCTGTGCGGCGGTCAACCGATGAGTGCGCAGCGCGATTCGCTGGTGCACGCACCGCATATTGTGGTCGGCACGCCGGGCCGCATCCTTGATCACCTGAAGCGCGACAACCTCGATCTCACCGCACTGCAAACGCTGGTGTTAGATGAAGCCGATCGCATGCTGGAGATGGGCTTCCGAGACGATATGGAAGCGATCATTGGTTTCACGCCGGATGCACGCCAGACGCTGCTGTTCTCTGCCACCTGGCCGGATACCATCGCCAGCCTCAGCCAGCGTTTCCAGCGCGATGCATTGGCCGTGGCCACGGAAGACAAAGCGGAACTGCCTGCTATTGATCAGCAATTTATCGAAGCCAGCGTCAGTGAGCGTGGCAATCTGCTCAGTGCCCTGCTCAGCCAGCAGCAGCCCGCTTCTTGCGTGGTGTTCTGTAATACCAAACGTGAGTGTGATGACGTCGCAGCGGCATTGAACGATCGTCAAATCAGTGCACTGGCACTGCATGGCGATCTGGAGCAGCGCGATCGTGAACGAGTGCTGATCCGTTTCGCCAACGGCAGCATCCGCGTGCTGATTGCCACCGACGTGGCTGCACGCGGGCTGGATATCAAATCGCTGGCGTTGGTGGTGAACTTCCAACTGGCATGGGATCCTGAAGTGCATATCCATCGCATCGGCCGTACCGGTCGTGCAGGCGAAAAAGGACTGGCGGTCAGCTTCGTCGCGCCCGATGAAATGGTGCGTGCTAATGCGCTGGAAGAGTATCTGAGCCAGAAACTCAACTGGGTTTCCTCCGCTACCCTGAAAGGGAAAGCGGCGCAAGCTCTGCCTGCCACCAAAATGACGCTGTGCATTGATGGTGGGCGCAAAGCCAAAATCCGCCCTGGCGATATCCTCGGCGCGCTCACCGGTGAAGCCGGATTCAGCGCTGATCAAATCGGTAAGATCGACCTGACGCAAACCCACGCTTATGTGGCGATCGATGCCGCACAAGCGAAGAAAGCGCTGATCAAACTGAAAGAAGGCAAGATCAAAGGCAAAAGCGTCCGCGCCATCCTGCTGAAGTAATCCCTTTGCGCGAGGGTATTCACTCTCGCGCTAAATTTTCTGCCCCGCCCCTTCATTTTTTTTCCGCGCTGCCGATAAGTTAATCATTGCCCCTTTACCCAGCCCAGATTCCGCTTGAGGCCATGATGGATAATTTTCAGAAAGAGATCGATGAACGCGCTAACCTTGCGCTTTCCAATAAATTCGAACTGCTGCTGTTCCGCCTGGGTTCCGATCAGCTGAAAGGCAAATCTGAGCTATACGGCATCAACGTGTTTAAACTGCGCGAAATCGTACCGATGCCCACCATTACCCGTGCAGCGGGTGTGCAGTCACCGCTGCTCGGTATGGCCAGTATTCGCGGTCAGTTTATCCCGGTCATCGACCTGCCCGCAGTGACCGGTTGTAAACCGGAAACCGGCCTCAATCTGCTGCTGGTGACCGAATATGCGCGCAGCACCCAAGCCTTCGCGGTTGAGTCGGTAGAGAATATCGTCCGTCTCGACTGGAACCAGGTGCACACTGCCGAAGCCGGCATTGGCAGCCGCAATATCACCAGTATCGCCTGCCTCGATACCGACGGTCAGAGCAACAATCTGGCAATGGTGCTGGACGTTGAGCAGATTCTTTATGACATCATCCCTTCGGTGCGTGGCGTTGAGCCAAGTGCTGAGACGGCGAAAGATTTCAACCTCAAGCCTGGCCAGGTGGCGATTGTCGCGGAAGACTCCAAAGTGGCGCGTCAGTTGCTGGAACAGGGTCTGAAAAGCATGGGCATTCCGGCCATCATGCATAACACCGGTCTGGAAGCCTGGATCAAAATTAACGAGATGCAGAAAGAAGCCGCAGCGGCAGGCGAGTCGATACACGACAAAATCGCGCTGGTGTTAACCGATCTGGAAATGCCAGAGATGGATGGCTTTACCCTGACGCGTAATATCAAACGTGATGATGCATTGCGTCAGATTCCGGTGGTGATCCACTCCTCGCTCTCCGGCAGTGCCAACGAAGACCACGTGCGTAAAGTCGGCGCCGATGGCTATGTGGCGAAATTTGAGATTAATGAACTGTCGAGCGTGATCCATCGCGTGCTGGAAAAGAAACGTTAATCCTTTCTAATCTCACCTACCTCCCTATAAGGCGCGTTATTCGCGCCTTTTTTACGTCCTGCCTTTCCAGATAAAACCGATCCACTCATTAATCATATTAACGGTTTTGTGACGCACCTCTAAAAAATTAAAGTTAAAACATTAACAACCGATAACTGATAGCGCTTGAACCGGCGCTGCCACACCAGATTAATTACGCCCGGTAAGTATCTTTATCTTATAAAACATCAGCCTGATGCGGGCTAACCGCCTGCTTTTCCGTCTTGAAAACAACACTATTTAGCATTACGGGGAGAACCAATGTTGAGCTTAAAGAATATGAAAGTGGGCGTCCGTTTAGGGATAGCCTTCGCACTTGTTGTGGCCCTTCTGGGGGTTGTCGGTGTGACGTCGATTATGAAAATCAACAACATTAAAAACGGCATCACCTCCATTGTGGAAGACCGCTATGTCAAAGTCCGTCTGGGTTTTGACGTGCGCGATGGTGTGAACGATCAGATCAAATACTTACGCGGCATGGTGATTGATACGCTGCGCCCGGAAAACAACGTACAGCGTTTTAAGCAGCTGGATGAGGCAACCGAGCGCACCAACAGCGCCATGAAAAAGATCGAAGCCATTCAGGTTACCGAAATCGGTAAAAAGAAAATCGCCGGTCTGCTGGCCGCCAGCCAGCTGTTTGAGCAGCAAAAGAATGAAGTGCTGGACTTAGTGCGCGCAGGAAAACTGGATGAGGCGAGCACGTTTGTGCTGAAAAAAATCACCAGCACCCAGAATACCTTCCTTGATAGCGCGGTGGCTTTTGCCAACTCACAGTCGGATCAACTGCGCAAAGAGGGGACGGGCATTATTGATGACGGCTCTACCGCCATCGAAATCACACTGATCTTCTCGGCGATTGCGATTGCCGCCTCCGTGCTGCTTGGCTTTATGCTGACGCGCTCAATTGTCCGCCCGCTCAATGAAGCCGTTGGCATCGCCGAGAAAGTGGCGGCGGGCGATCTCAGCTCCCACATCGAGGTCAGCGGCAAAGATGAAACCGCCGTGCTGATGCAGGCGCTGCAGGCGATGAACGATAACCTGCTGACCATCGTGTCCAACGTGCGTGCCGGTTCTGACACGATTGCCGTGGCCTCAAATCAGATCTCCAGCGGCAACATCGATCTCTCATCCCGTACCGAGCAGCAGGCCAGCTCGCTGGAAGAGACCGCCTCCGCCATGGAGCAGATGACCGCGACCGTGAAGCACAATGCGGATAACGCGCGTGAAGCCAATCAGCTGGTGGCCACCACCTCAACCGTTGCCAAAGAGGGTGGCGTGGTGATGGAACAGGTCATCGAGAAGATGGAGGCGATCACTCTCTCTTCTAAAAAGATTGTCGATATCATCAGCGTGATCGACTCCATTGCCTTCCAGACCAACATTCTCTCGCTTAACGCTGCGGTTGAAGCTGCTCGCGCCGGTGAACAAGGCCGTGGATTTGCAGTGGTCGCCACCGAAGTGCGCAATCTGGCACAGCGCTCCGCCTCTGCCGCGAAAGAGATCAAAGTCCTGATTGAAGACTCAGTCTCGAAAGTGGATGAAGGCAGCCGTCTGGTGACGCACGCGGGAACCACCATTGGTGAAGTGGTGAACAGCGTGAAGAGCGTGGCGGATATCATGAGTGAAATTACCATTGCCAGCAGCGAGCAGAGCAGTGGTATCAGTGAGATCAATCTGGCCATAACTCAGATGGAAGCGGTCACTCAGCAAAATGCCGCGTTGGTGCAGGAAGCCTCTGCCGCTTCACAAGCGTTGCAGGAACAGGCCGATCGTCTGGCGCAGTCAATGAGCGTCTTCAAGACCGCGGCAGTGTAAGACAGAGCGGCGCGAGGAGTCGCGCCGCCCTTTTGCATCAATGCATCAGCGAATACGCAATCGACGAAATCGCTAACAGGCCAACAATCACCACAAACACATTGCTGATTTTGCCACTGTACTGACGCATCGCCGGGACTTTCTGAATCGCGTACATCGGCATCAGGAACAGAATCATCGCAATGATCGGCCCGCCGAGGGTTTCAATCATGCCGAGAATACTCGGGTTCCAGGTGGCAACCAGCCAGGTCGTCAGCAGCATAAAGCCGGTTGTGACGCGGTTCAGACGCTGAGGCGACACGTTTTTTCCCCGGCTGCGCAGCGATTTCACCACCATTCCATTGAAGCCTTCACGCGCACCCAGATAGTGGCCGAGGAACGATTTGGTGATCGCCACCATCGCCACAATCGGTCCCATCCAGGCAATCATCGGCACATTAAAGTGGTTTGCCAGATAGGAGAGAATGGTGATGTTCTGCTCTTTCGCCGCCTGCAAATCCGCCGGTGACAGGCTCAGCACGCAGCTGAACACAAAGAACATCACCGTCACCACCATCATCAAGTGTGCGCTAGCGAGAATGCGTGAGCATTTCTTTTCCGCTGCTGCGCCATACTCGTTGCGCTTCGCCACCGCGAACGACGAGATAATCGGCGAGTGGTTAAAGGAGAACACCATCACCGGAATTGCCAGCCACAGTGTCATCCAGATGCTGCTATCGCCAGCGCTTTGGCTGAACGACAGCGTTTCCAGTGCAGCGCCGTGCCAGTGTGGCACCAGATAGGCGGCCAGTAGCATCAGCACCGCGACAAACGGGAACACCAGCACGCTCATTGCCTTGACGATCATCTGCTCGCCAAAGCGTACCACCGTCATCATACCGATGATCAGTACCAATGACAGCACCACACGCGGCGGCGAGACCATCCCGAGTTGATGCACGATAAAGCTGTCGACGGTGTTGGTGATCGCCACGCTGTACATCAGCAGGATCGGGAAAATAGCGAAGAAATAGAGCAAGGTGATGATCTTGCCTGCGCCCACACCGAAATGCTCTTCCACCACTTCAGTAATATCTTCACCGGGGTTTTTACCCGACAGCACAAAGCGCGTCAGAGCTCGGTGTGCATAGTAGGTCATCGGGAACGCGAGGATGGTCATAATAATCAGGGGGATTAGACCACCTGCACCTGCATTGATAGGCAGGAACAAAACGCCTGCGCCTATCGCTGTACCGTAGAGGCCCAGCATCCACACGGTATCACTCTTACGCCAGCCTGTTGAACGGGCCTCAACCGTGCCCTGCGCAACGGTTTGTGAGTTGTCCATCTGTCTCTCCAGAATTTAAAGCTTTTTAAACAATGCAGCCGAAATCACGGCGGCTAAACATGCCATTGGTGCGACGGGGCACATGCTACGCGTTTTTGACGACTTAAGGTTGCCTGAACGCAAGACATGCATCACAAAGCCATCATAAATGCGCAAATCGGTTATTAAACCGACAGATATGCATGATTCACGCACGCAAACGTTTGCATGGGCGCTATTTGACCTGAGAGCATGAAGGAGTGCAAGGATTTGTCGGGTTCGATTTGCAGGCTGAACGGGATGCTGACAGGAGAGTGATGCGCGAGTGGGAGGCGTTGAAAGTGGGCTATGCGGACGGGGAAAATGTGGCAACGGCGAACCGTTGCCACAGGCACTGCAGTAGAGAAAGGTGAAACTCCCCCGGCAACTGCTCTCTGGCGAAGCCAATGTTCCACTCGGTATTCTGAGGAATATCCGCAGCAGACAATGACAGAGAATAATCCCGGGGGAATTTCAAATCAGAATGCGCGCATTCTGTAGAGTGCATAAAGGAAATAGTACG
Organism: Candidatus Pantoea communis; assembly: GCF_011752685.1. NCBI lineage: Bacteria > Pseudomonadati > Pseudomonadota > Gammaproteobacteria > Enterobacterales > Erwiniaceae > Pantoea > Candidatus Pantoea communis. Next base: position 62,939 of record NZ_VWXC01000008.1, on the reverse strand, counting down.
CTGTGATAGTATTCAAATTCATAATCATGTACTTCAATTTTTCATTTTTATTCAGCAGAATGAAAATCCCTTTCGAGTATTTCCCCCGCTTTATTTCATTTATTTCCTGCGCGATATCCGCAGGTGAAAACGACGAATGATACATCGCCGTGACAATTTGCATATCTAACGCCAGTACGCGTTTTGAAATGCCTTTTAGCAGGTAATCGAGATTACTTCCCTGGTATTTTTCAACGATAGAATCATACAGCGTGGTCAGAAACTGTTTCCTGACTTTAAGCTCGCTGTAATGCACCTTTTGCTTGGATAATGAACCAGCAACATCTTCATAGTGGTAAGCTGTTCCCTGAGTGACCAGAAAATTGCTAATACAGCTGAAGAATTTGAGGTTAAATAACAGATCCTCACTCATTGAGATCCCCTCAATAAAGCGTAGATTCAGCTCACTCAGTATCTGACGGCGATAACACTTATTATGCAAATAACCAATGTTGTCGCTCATCTCCAGCTCACCGAGCACATAAGGAATATCCTCGTTGCTGAAGAAGCCAGCCTGAGAGACCTTGCCCACACGGCCGTCGTTGAGGTTGCCTACCATCAAATCTACCGACTCCGTTGGCCATGCATCCAGATTCTGTTTGAAGATCATCAGAAAATCATCATCCACCCAATCATCTGCATCGAGGAAGAGAACATATTCCCCACTGGCCTGTTGCAATCCGCTATTGCGAGCCGCACTGACACCGGCGTTCCTTTGGTTTATTACCGTGACCTGAGAATAACGTGAAAACTCCTCCAGTACGTTTAGGGTTGAATCAGTGCTACCATCATTAACCACCACAATTTCATAATCGCTGAACGTCTGATTAAGCACACTCAGCAATGTCCGCTTGATGGTTTTTTGTGAGTTATAGACGGGAATAATAATACTGAAAAGTGGTTTTTCATTCATGATAAACTCTCTTTACTGTCTGAGGTTTTGTAATTGACAAATAACTGCCATAGTTTCCTGGGGTTGAAAAAAATCTGATGAATACGCATCACCGGTTGCGCAGTGAAGAAATAATTAAGCAGCGAGAAAGAGAGGAATTCGGTTAATACCACGCTGAGGGCAGCGCCGGTTAAACCCAAAAGCGGCACCAATAAAATGGACGATGCCAGGCAGATAATTAATACCGCAAAGGTCTTTTTCACTAAAAAGCGATAACCGTTGTACTTAATAATAAAACGGTCCATGAGGCTGCTGAGCACACCACACATCGCGCCCACACTGAGCAGCAGCGTCGGCGCGATGGCATCAAGATACGCCTCGCCGTAAAAGTCACGGATAAACCAACCTGCGAGTTGCCATATCGCCATGATCACAATGGCGGACACCCCCACGACCAGCAGATGCAGTTTTTGCGCTTTGATAATTGACTGCTCATCATCACGCTCGGCAAAGAACGCCGGAAAAAACGAGGCCAACAAGGCATTAGGTAAAAACACCCATGAGGTTGCCAGCGTCATGGCAACAGCAAATATCCCCGCCTCTTTTACACCGAGGAAATACGAAACGCTGAGTTGGTTGACGCGGGTATAAATCGCGATAGCGATCACCGAGAACACCAGCGAAATGCCAGAAGCCACCATGTAGCGCGAATACTTTTTGATGTGGCGCAGCGCCGGAATCGGCCCCTGGCGATGATAGCGCCAGAAAATCGCCAGCTTGATGCTGAACGGCAGCAACGTAGCCAGCACAATGGGGATCGCCAGAAACTGAGGGTCCAGTTGCAGATACGAAATAATGAAGCGCACTGACAGACTGATGGCGAGGCCGATCACGTTGGCGATCACATTGAGTCGAGCGTTGAGCATGGCCTCGTTGTAGATATTGACCAGATCAATCGACGAGAACAGACAGGCAATCGCCGCTGCGCAGATAAATACCAGCGCTTCACGGCTCCACGCCTCTCCCATGATCACCATGCCGCTGAGCGCTAAACCGCAGTAAATCAGCATCACCAGCAGAAAAGTCGCCATCATCAGGCGAATACCTGAATGACGATTTTGCGAAATACGCTTCAGCAAAATCACATCGCTGCCCATCACGGCGATCGACTGAATAAACTGAAACACCAGCATGGAGAGTGAGATAATGCCGAAGGTGGTCGGTCCAACATATTTCGCGACATAGGACGTCACAAAAATCAGTCCAAACACTGCGATGAGTTTTTCAGCAATCATCCACATCGAATTTTTTAATTTATCTTTCACAGATCAACCTCAGTGAGAATCATGACTAAGCCAAACTTCACGTCCCTTTCGTCCGGCTTAACATTAAATTTGATTTATTTAGGAGTTTCCTCAGGCAGAAATCGCCGGCCTTTTAACTCTCATAAAACGGTGGGTTAAATAAGATTATCGCTAATCAAATCGTGCAATTTTATTATTCATTCATTTAACTAAAAGCGCAGGCTACCGCCCCTGGCTTACAGCTACCAGTGTACTGACTACCTGTTACGGGCTATTTTTGGCGCAAAGAAACCGCACTGCACTCAGACGAGTTCAGTTAAATATCATGCAGTTACATTAAGTCTTATTTCGAAGACAAGATGACGCTTAGTGCAATCACCGTGACATCAATAAGAAACGCCAATTATCAACATGCCATTCAATATGATTAAAGCGGGTGCAGCCTACTGAATTTTTTTGCACCACAAGAAATGCCGACCGGGATTGAAAAGGTACATCTAAAGACGGCCTTCTCAACGAACGTTACGACATTAACGATTTTGCTGTATGCCCTGCCTTTTTATTATCTCGATGCGTCTTTCGCCGTTCGATAATGGCAAGTGGCGTTAATTCAACATGGCTCTCGCAGCCGTGTTGCAATGGGCTCAGGGCCCTAATTTTGCGATCTGATTCAAACTTTTAATCGCATTCTCACCAGACAACGCGATGAGGTCAATGGCCTGGAGGCCAATACGGAATTTACTTAGCTGGAAATGGGATATCGCAGAAGGGGAAAGATTAGCGCGGATGAATCGGTTTTCAGAAAAATGATTAAGGCGGCAGTCAAATACTGTTAGGAATAATAAGATCGAAATGAACTTACAAGACCATTTTTCGCTAACACCTTGTTCTGTAAGTTAACCTGCTAATTATCCGGGCAAATTAAACTGTAATGAATCTGGAGATAAGAACGGACCTGATATATTGAACCGTTTTATTGCCTGGTGCCGTACTGAAAACTACACCATCTCCAGATTAACGTTTTTTTGTACGCATTAACGTAAATAAAAAGAGAATTAACACATTCTATCTGAGAAAATCGCCATCCTATGCGGCTGGCGTGCCAGGAACCAGAATTAAAGAGACAACGCACCTGAGACGCTCAACGTGTATTTTGGTCAAAAAAAAAGCGAGGCCGCAGCCTCGCCAGATAGATGGGTCTCAGTCGTAGTAGGGCAGTTTACGGTCAATACCGTTGATATTGACCAATACAAAGCCCGTCGGCGTAGTCGCATTGGTTGGCGTTCCGGCGGCAGTGGCAACTGTCAGCACGCCCTTCTCATTAGCACCAATCCCCGCCAGCCCATTGTGCATGCCAAAGCGTGCGGCTGGCTTCAGTGTGCCCATGTTGGTGGTATCGGTAACAACCGACAGATCAGACTGGAACAGCGAGCATGAGCCTGAATCGAAACGCGTTGGGCCGGTGGTTTTCAGGTTCAGCATGGTGTCACCACTGTTCGCTTTCAGCTTCACCCACACCACGGCATAAGTGGTACCGACACGGCCGTAACGCATATCCAGGATGGCGGGCTGCCCCATATGAAAGGCATCCGCCCACACCGTTTCCAGCCGTTGCAAATTGATCCAGGTTTTGCCGCTACTTGCCACGTTAACCGGGGTGCCGGCGGTGCCGGTGGGCTGGGTGGCATCGGCTTTACCAATAAACTCCATCACCCACTGCTGGTTCGCATTCGGGAAGAACAGCTGCCCCAGGCGATACCAGTTGTCAGTTGACGTGTTATTGGTGATCTTGTAGCCGCTATAATAGCCGGCACGTAGCGATCCAGTCAGGAAACTACCGTAACTCTCGTCGCGGCGATAACCATATTCGAAGGTGGAGAGCCATCTGCCGGCCACCAGATCGTTCGACACTTTCGCGCCAGATTGCAGGTTGATTTGACGCATCACCACGCGCGCATTATTGAGATTGAAAGGATTGCCGCAATCCTCAATATTGAGCGTGTCAATGGTCCAGCCACCATCCGACAAGTCTCCTGGATTGCGCGTGTGCTCGATCCACACATTGCGCAAAATCCCCTGTGTACAGCGCGGCATATACAACGTGGCGTCACCATAACCCGTCTGGAAGTTACAGTTACAAATCTCAATCGCGGTAGAGTGATCCCATACCCCATTCGGTGAATTTGACCAGCCCACATCGAAGACGCGCGCATAGGTGTAGAGGGTATAAATCTGGTCAAATTTGGTGTCCAGCGTATCCAGCACTTTAATCACCGTGCCACCGTTATTCTGTGCGCGGAAACAATAGATGTTTACCGTGGTGCCTTCGATACAGGTATTTTCGAAGAACGGCTGAACATTGCTGCACATATCGGCAGTGATGGTACCTTTGTTGGTGGTGATATCGGCCGAGGCCTGACCATTCCAGGCAATGCCGCGAATTGAGGTGCGGCGCGCCTTCACCTTGAATACCGGGTTGGCACTCTTATCCGAGATAATCGTGGTACGCGGCAGCGAACCCAGCTCAACATCATCACCCTGCAGACCGAAGAAGGCGTTATCGGTGCCGCTGATATCAATTGGACTGATCAGAAACTTCCCGCCGGGAAAACGAATCGGCAGGTCCTTAATATTACCGCTGTAATTCTGCGTCCAGGTTAGCATGCGATTAACCGCGTCCGTGTCATTGGCATAACCGTCTCCTTTGGCACCAAAGTGATAGACGTTCACGTCAGAAGGATCGTTAATCACGCGTTTCCAGTAAAAGCCATTACCGATGGCTAAGGTACCGCCATCATCTGTCGCAGTAGTGGTGCCAATAAAACCGGTGAAGTCACCGCCTCCATGGAAGGTGGAGTCCGCGTTGTAGCGGCGCAAAAACGCCAGATCGCCATTTTTAGTCGGCGTGGTGGTGCGCAGTTCTGCGAATGAATTAACTTCGATCATCATAGCCTCCTCGGCCTTTTCAGGTTTGCAATGCAAGTGTGGGAACGGCGTTACTGCGCCAATCGGCCGCAGTGCTGTTCCCAGAGATCGTTGTGGTTATTGATGGCGCGCACGGTGCGAACATCCATACGCTCGGCATCATTGCCGTGGGTGTAAATCGGGGAGAAAAGCGTGCAAGCAGAGTCGATAACGACGGGAGATTCAGGGCTGGTTGTATTTCGAGTGCTGCAGCTTGTCGCGAGCAGCAGCGTCATCAAGATTAAGATTGCTGGCTTCCACACGTTTAGCCTCCTCGCGCAACTGTTGTTGCTGCTGGTTAACCGAGACAGCCTGCACGGCCGCTTTGTTCGCGAAGTCCACCTCTGATTTGGCTTGTTGCTGCACCTTGCCAATCTTTCTGCCACCGAAGTAGCTGGCCACCAGTGCCGCAACAATGCCCGCCAGCGCAGCCAGCCAGTGCCAGCTGCCGCCAAGTAGTGAAGTAATAAGCGTCATGGTTTCTCCTCCAGCGTCTTGCGCTGTTCAATCAGGTTTTTCTGTCGGACAAACTGCGCCAGAACCCCCATCGCCACCATGAAGGCGCCAATCAACCCGAGGTAGTTGTGGGGAAGAATGTCTTTGATGTCCTGAGGCAATGCATTCCAGGCATCCAGCGCGGATGAGGGGAAGGATTGCGCCCAGGCGCTGAGCATCGAGCCCAATGAAGCCAGCCATACTGACCAGGTTTTGAACAACAGTCGCGCATGCTTCACAAACTCCAGCGTGGTAAAACGCTGGAGCAACAACAGCACAATCACTGCTGCCAGCACCGCGATGACAAACACCATCCATCTCATGTTCATAACAGCCCCCGATAAATGTCGTAGCTGCCGCTGCGCATGACCTCAGCGTGACGCCGTGCGCGCCCGGGCGTTTGCCGTGCCCACAAGCTGTCGAGCATGGCATTGGCGGCGCCATTAAAGTCCCCCTGGGTGATGGCGCTCAGCATGCCGCGAAACAGGGATAACCCATCAACGCCCAATTGATATGCCATGCTGATCAGCACATCACAGCGCGCCTCACTGCACTTGCTTAGCGCTTGCTGCACCAGAGCACGCTGGTTCATCTCCAGCACTTTGTTCTCCACAATGCACTGCTTCCACACATCCCCGACTCGTCGCGGTACCTGGAAGATGTAGTTGCTGAGTGAGGCTCCTTTAGGCCCGATGCGGATACCGCCGGCCACGGTAGGAAACCCTTGCGTATCAAGGTAGGGCGCCTCGCGGTAGCCCTCTTCAAAATTCAAAATGGCAATAATCTGGCTCATAGCGATTCCTCTTTGACGGGCGCAACGATGCAAAAATGACTGCGCAAAGACTCCAAAACATAAATCTCACTGATCTATCCGCCCTTCTGAGACCACGCGTAATCCGCGCTACGCTCAAGCGAGGCTAAACAGTGAGCAATAACGAAACGTTCCGCTTAAAGCTGGGAAATATGACAAGGATTTAGCGCACGGCGTACAAATGGACGTGGGGCAGACAGCAGTTGTCGAAGCTGGCGCTTTCGGCCTGACGTGGTGTGGGGGCCATTACCGCACAATCGACTCGCGATTGCGTCTGGCGCTGGCAAATTCGTTCTGCAGTACGCAAATTTGGGGTATCGGGCTCAAGGCCTAAAGCGCAGTCGATACTGCGCTTCAGGCGGCTAAGTGACTGGCGGCGTCGGTGACGGCGGGTGCGCGCGTTCCCGGTGAAGACTGACTTGCCATACTGGATAATCGCCATAACTCCTCCTGTGAATGAGTCTTTGGCGATGGGGTGGCAGGCGCGGCGTGTCGGCTGAAGCCGAGGCATCCGTGATTCCACTGCAAACACTCGACATCGACCCGCCCGGCTGCGTTCGCGGCCAGGGATAAGCAGAGGAGAGTGAAGTCAGAAGAGAGCTGACGACGCTGCATAATGCGCATCCACCCCATCCCAAAATTCACTGACTTTGGGTGGTGGGTATCGCGCTTGTGCAGCGCCTCAATTGTTTAAGAGCGGGCTCATCCGGGAGCAGTGATGTCGTCCTTCCATGGTCAAATTATTAACAGGTTCTAATGCATTGGCAAACACCAACAGTTAATTTTTTATTTACCATCGGTTAAATTTATGATTTCAGCCGGAATATTTTTTTACCTGCTCAGCGCGTTTTGTGATCAACCTAAAATCTGGTAATCACGCGCCTGGCTCATGATGACGCGCGCCACGACCTGCAATGAGGCCGCCTCATCCAGCGTTAAGTACCAGGTCTCATAGCGCTTGTTGTCGGAGATGACCGCGACCTTTCTGTGTTGCAGCTGCAGACGTTTGAGATAAAGTTGATCATCCAGCGTAAACAGGTAAATCCCGTCTCCGTCAAAGCGATGCACGCTGATGTCCACGAACAGCTGATCACGTGGCGCAAAGGTGCCGGCCATCGAATCATTGTTTAGCGCGATGAGGCGGATGCTCTCTGCCGGACGGCCGCTGAACAGCACGCGTGCCTCATCCAGCCCATACTCGATAGCCTGAATGGTTTCGACCAGTTCATCACGCGCAGCAATGCCCTGGGCGCTTCGCTGCCCAATATCCAGACTCTCGACGCGGAACCGATGTTGCGGGTCAATAAGTGCATGCTGGCTCACCGTGGCATCGGGTTGCTCCATGCCAAACTGCAGCCACTCTACGCGCACGTCCAGCAACTGGCTGAGCGCCAGTAGATTACTGTCATCCGGAATCGATTGAGCGTTAAACCATTTCCAGACCCCCGGTGTTGAGATCCTGCATCCCCTTTTCTGCAGCGCCTGTGCAACCTGTTTGTTTCGTCCATGTCCGACAATTCCCGCGCTATCACACGCGGCAATCAGCCTGGCAGTAAAAGCTTGTCTGTTACTCTCTTTTTTAACCATCAGTTAATAATCTGCCATCAGTTAAAGACTGAATGTTATTTTCTTTTTTGCTACCAGTTCATTTTATATTACCGTCAGTTTACTACCCAACAGCTTTTATCAATGAAGCTGGATGATCATTATCCTCTTCGACGGGGTGGAAACCAGCAATGAATGCCCTACAGCTTGTTCTGACAGGGGTTTTCAGGATTGTTCTGTGACGCTGATACCAGCACCTAAAACAAAAAATGCGCGAAAAAGCGCGTCGGCGCCATAGATGACAGAAATAAATCAAAAAGCTCTGGAAATAATTGGATCGGAAGCAAAAAAAATGGGCACCCTTACGGTGCCCATTGTGTTGCAGAAGTGAAAATTAGCCGCGCAGCGTATCGTCGCCCCAGCCAATCCACTTGTAGGTCGTCAGCGCTTCCAGCCCCATCGGGCCACGCGCATGCAGCTTCTGCGTACTGACCGCGACTTCCGCGCCCAGACCGAACTGCCCGCCATCGGTGAAACGCGTACTGGCATTGACATAAACGGCGGAGGAATCGACCTGATTCACAAAGCGGTTGGCGTTGCCAATGCTGCGCGTCAGGATGCCATCCGAATGCTGCGTACCGTGTTCGCGAATGTGCGCAACCGCATCGTCGAGATCTGCCACCAGCTTGACGTTAAGGTCGTTGGATAACCACTCATCGTCATACTGTTCGGTTTTCACCGCCACCACGCTGGCCGGGCCGTTTTGCAGCAGCGACAGGACATTTTCATCGCCGTGCAGCGGGATGTTTTCCTGCGCCATGCGCTGCAAAAATGCAGGAATAAAGCGTTCAGCCTGATCGCGGTGAATCAGCAAGGTTTCCAGTGAATTGCAGGCGCTTGGACGCTGTTTTTTCGCATTAACAATCACCTCCAGCGCGGGTTCGATTTCCATGGTTTCATCAAGATAGAGATGACACACACCGATACCGCCGGTGATCACCGGAATCGTCGAATTTTCACGACACAGCTTGTGCAGCCCTGCACCGCCGCGTGGAATCAACATATCGACGTAGCGATCAAGTTTCAGCAGTTGGTTAACCAACTCGCGATCCGGGTTTTCAATCGCCTGCACCGCACCTTTTGGCAGGCCATGCTCGCTCAGCGCGTTTTGGATTACGCGAACGGTAGCCGCATTAGTGCGATAGGTCTCTTTACCGCCGCGCAAAATCGCCGCATTGCCGGTTTTCAGGCACAGAGAAGCCACATCCACGGTGACGTTAGGACGCGCTTCATAGATCACCCCAATCACGCCCAATGGCACGCGGCGACGTTCAATACGTAAACCGCTGTCCAGTACGCCGCCATCGATCAACTGTCCGACCGGATCGGCCAAACGGCACACCTGACGCACATCGTCAGCGATACCTTTCAGACGCTGTGGATTGAGCGTCAGGCGATCCAGCAATGCCGCGCTCATGCCATTCTGCCGCGCATCAGCCAGATCCTGCTCGTTAGCCGCCAGAATGTCGGCACTTTCCGCTTCCAGGCGATCGGCAATCGTCAGCAGCACCTGATTTTTTTGTTCAGTGGAGAGTTCTGCCAGCTTGTACGACGCTGCACGCGCCGCTTTTCCCATTTCTTCTAACATCATCTGCTCCTTAACTGACGATCATGTCGTCACGATGCACCGCAACCGGGCCATATTCGTAACCGAGGATGTCGCTGATTTCCTGGCTGTGATGACCGGCAATCATGCGCATGGCGTCGCTGTTGTAGCGCGTCACGCCGTGGGCAATATCACGCCCTTGCAGGTTACGAATGCGGATCACTTCGCCACGAGAGAAGTTGCCCTGCACTTCACGCACGCCTTTCGGCAGCAGTGAGCTGCCGCGTTCTAATACCGCAGCCAGCGCACCGTCATCAATGACAATTTCGCCAGCTGGCGGTGCGCCGAAGATCCAGCGCTTGCGGTTCTCCAGCGGTGATTGCTGTGCGTGGAAACGGGTGCCCACCGGTTTGCCATACAGCACGTCGCTGATCACATCCGGGCGGCTGCCCGCCGCAATGATCACGTCGATACCGGCGCGGCAGGCCACATCGGCCGCCTGCAGTTTGGTCGCCATGCCACCCGTGCCGAGGCCGGAAACACTGCCTCCGGCCAGCGTGCGCAACGCATCATCAATCTGGTGCACATCGCTGATCAGTTCCGCTTCCGGATTGGTGCGAGGATCGGCGGTGAACAGGCCCTGTTGATCGGTCAGCAGCAGCAGTTTATCCGCGCCGCCAAGCATCGCCGCCAGCGCAGACAGGTTGTCGTTATCGCCCACTTTGATTTCAGCGGTAGCAACAGCATCGTTCTCGTTAATCACCGGCACGATGTGGTTATCCAGCAGCGCACGCAGCATGTCACGTGCGTAGAGGAAGCGTTCACGATCTTCCATATCCGCACGCGTCAGCAGCATCTGACCGATATGAATACCGTAAATCGAGAACAGTTGCTCCCACAGCTGAATCAAACGGCTCTGCCCCACTGCAGCCAGCAGCTGCTTTGAGGCGATGGTGGGCGGCAGTTCGGGGTAACCCAGGTGTTCGCGTCCAGCGGCAATCGCGCCTGATGTGACGATAACGATACGATGACCCGCCGCGTGCAGTTGTGCACACTGACGAACCAACTCCACCATGTGCGCACGATTCAGCCGACGCGAACCGCCGGTGAGGACGCTGGTACCCAATTTGACCACAAGGGTCTGACTGCCACTCATGTTTTTCCTGCCATATAAGAAAAAAATTCTGCGAAGGGACGTTTTATCAGGAGTGAGCAAGGAAGCCAATAACAGCAAGGGGAAAAGCACAAAAATCCCCTGACAATGCAGTAGACCAAAAGTTCGCGATTAACAAGAAATCAGAAAAACTGTCATAAAACTTTCATCACCAGTCGGTAAAAAGTCCCCTGTTTTACAAACCCTTTCAAGGGTACAACAAATTTTACTCATTGGGATTGATAGCAAATGAAGAAGAGCACACTGGCATTAGTCGTATCTGCGCTGGCACTGACCTCCGCTGCTCACGCCGCAGAAGTTTATAACAAAGACGGTAACAAGCTGGACTTCTACGGCCGCGTTAAAGCTGAACACTATTTCAGCGACGCTGACTCAAACAACGGTGACAAATCTTACGTTCGTATCGGTTTCAAAGGACAGACGCAGATCAACGATCTGATGACCGGTTACGGCCAGTGGGAATATCAGTATAACGTCAACAACTCTGAAGGTTCTGACGCTAACTCAGGCAACAAAACTCGTCTGGGCTTTGCTGGTCTGAAATTTGGTCAGTACGGTTCAATCGATTACGGTCGTAACTACGGCGTGCTGTACGACGTAGAAGCATGGACTGACGTATTCCCAGAGTTCGGTGGTGACGGTACTGCGCGTTCTGACAACTTCATGACTCAGCGTACTACTGGTGTAGCAACTTACCGCAACAGCAATTTCTTTGGTCTGGTTGATGGCCTGCGCTTTGCGCTGCAATACCAGGGCAAAAACGATGACAAAACTGCTAACGGTCGTGGCGCAAGCTCAACTGGCGGCTCACCAGACGGTACTCGTCAGAATGGCGACGGCTACGGTGCATCACTGGGTTACACCATCGGTGATACCGGTGTGAGCTTGATGACTGCCATTACCTCTTCTAACACCACCCTGGCGCAGAAAAACCGCGTTTATGGCGGCGGCGATAAAGCAGATTCATGGGGTGCTGGCCTGAAGTATGACGCGAACAGCGTTTACCTGGCAGCTATCTATACTGAAACTCGCAACATGACCCCGTTCAGCGGTACTTACCAAGGTTCTTCAATTTCTGGTGCAGCTAATAAAGCACAGAACATTGAATTGGTTGCTCAGTACCAGTTCGACTTTGGCCTGCGTCCGTCCATCGGCTACGTGCAGACCAAAGGCAAAGACATGGAAAACGGTATCGGCGACGCAGATCTGGTTAAATACATCGACGTTGGCGCGACCTACTACTTCAACAAAAACATGTCTACCTTCGTTGATTACAAAATCAACCAACTGGATGACAACAACAAGTTGAACATCAACAACGACGACATCGTTGCTGTAGGTCTGACTTACCAGTTCTAAGTCGTTAGCTTTACCCTCAATGTGTCTATAAAAAAAAGAGCCGGCTCATCACCGGCTCTTTCTTCTTTTTGTCTGTTTAGCGGGCTTACAAGCCGAGCCCGACGATGGCGTGCTTAAGCGCTGAGCTTGACCGGCTCTTCTTTAAAACCCGATGCAGGTTTGAGATCCAACTTAAGATCCTTCAACACCGCTTTCAGACGCTCATGGAAATTACGCAGCGTACTCTCCACTTTCTCGTTGTTCTCTTTGCCTTTGATCGTTGCCACACCCCAGTCACCGTCTTTATCAAACAACCCAAAGTGGTATTCATAGGTGAAATGGTCTTCATGCGCTTCCAGCGTCATCCACCAGCCCCAAAACTCACGGAGTTCGGGTGCGGGTTTAACGTTGACACACGCCGCCAGGCAATCAAAGAAGAAACGCTGCTCTTCACATTTTCCTTCACGGATGTACGGCCCCAATTCGGTGAAGCGCTTCAGCAGGCGACTACGGGGATGACCACTCGGTAACGTCATGCTAATTCTCCCTCAAATAACCGTAAAATTGTTTCTCGTTACGCGAATCACGCGCGCAACGCAAAATATCCCGGATATAAGTAGTAGCAGAGCGTCGAATTTTTGCCAGTCATACACCCAATTGTTTTGCTAACCAGTCACAGATTTGATTTAACGCTTTCTCAAAACTGGAGAACACCGGCGTGGCGGGTATTGCCAATACTTTGCCCTGTGCGGAAGAGTTGGCAATCAATTGAGCCTCTTCTTCTGGGCTGAACAAATCGCCCGGCCAGTATGCCGCCAGCATCGGCGTCGGCGTGCGACGCCCCAACAGACCCTGCACCTTCAGTGAATAGCGATTGAGCTCAATGCGCAGGTTGCTGTCAGACGCGGAAGGCATCCCCAGGCGACTGGCCAGCATATCCATGTACATGTCCGGCAGTTGTTGCTGGCGTTGCTCATCGACAAACACGTTATGCACCATCGCGCCCAGTGTCGCGACCGCACGCAGGCGTGGCACTTCCAGATAAGCCAGTCGGGTGGCGACATTGGCGCCAAAGCGATAGCCAAACAGTGCAACGCGCGTGTGATCAATCCACGGCACATTGCTCAGCTCACGCAGCACCTGCTGGTGAAGCTGGCTGGTGTCCTGGTTCAGCTTCCATTTGCTGCTGAAGCCCACAGAGGGCATATCCAGCGTCAACATGGCGATGCCACGCGGCGCCAGATAATCGTGGAACAGGCGATAATGATCGCTCTGCAGCGAATCCAGGCCACCGCACAGCAGCACCGTTGGGTATGGGGCTTTGGCCTCAGCAGGCATATGCAGGAAACCGGTGACCGGGCTGCCACCGCTGATCTGGAAGGTCAGCGCTTTCAGCTCACCAGGCAGACGCTGCGTGGCCTCTTCGTATGCCCGGTTTGCCAGCACCTGTGCCTGATCGGCCAGATCATCGCCTTTGATATAGGGATAGGCGGCAATACTGTAGAGATTAGATGCGCGCATCCACTGATGCCCGGCTTCCTCGTGATCTTCATTCTCCATCGCGCGCTGCTGCCACATGGCGGCCTGCTTCGACCACTCAAAGTTCCAGTTACCCCCGCGATAGCCAATCACCGTGTCGAGTTGGGTGTCATCAGTGTGCTCATACTCACTGATAGCGATGCGCGCCAGCACTTCGCTGATCTCCTGCGGAGACAGGCCGCGCCACGTCCACAGCAGCTTGTTGAGCATGCGATACCAGCAAGGTTGGGTATCCCCTTCGAGGGTGTTGTGCACCTGAACCGGATGATGGTGCTGACGATGCACCAGAGAGGAGGTTTCCGGGTGTTTAAAGCGGGGCTTAAAAAGCTCTTCGCTGAGGTTTTTATCCGACATCTTAGACGTTCTCCCGCGATAGTCGCATAGATGCCTAAGAGTGTACTGCACCCACATGTTGGGTGCGAGGCGTAGAATGCACAACGCCCGGCATAACCGGGCGTTGTTTGCGTTGCATCAATCAGCTTTTGACGATTGGCGGGATGTAAACCACGCCCATGTCCCACGGCTGTTCGATCCAGGTGTTCTGAGGAATATCAACAATGTAGTCGTCCACCAGCGAACGACCAGCTGGCTTAGCGAAGATGGTGCAGAAACGCGCTTTTGGATACATATCGCGGATCGCTTGCGCGGTGCCACCGGTATCCACCAGGTCATCAATCACGATGAAACCTTCACCGTCGCCTTCCGCACGCTTCAGCACTTTCATTTCGCGCTGATGATCGTGGTCATAGCTTGAGATGCAGACGGTATCGACATAGCGAATACCCAATTCACGCGCCAGCAGCGATGCCGGAACCAGACCACCGCGGCTGACCGCAATGATACCTTTCCACTGTTCCACAGGAAGCAGGCGCTGGGCCAGTTTGCGGGCATGGATCTGCAACATGTCCCAGGTGACGACGTATTTTTCGCTCATAAAAGAAATCCCGACCAACAATGTTGGTTTAAAAATAGGCAAGGGGGAAAAGGTTGCGCGAGATTATAAGGATCTGACGCGTTAAAAACCAGCATCTGTCGCATTGGATGCAGGATTTTAGCGCGCCTGAGTACGCACCCGGTGAAAAACAGTGATATTCTCAGCCACATCACGTCAGATGTGCTGACGGCGATCTTTCACTGGAACCCGGCGTGCGAGCGGTATGTCCGCCGCGCTGACACAGGAGATGCATTGTGTCTGAATTGTCGCAACTTTCCCCCCAACCGCTGTGGGATATTTTCGCTAAAATCTGCTCCATTCCACACCCTTCTTACCATGAAGAAGCGCTGGCCGAACACGTGGTCAACTGGGCCAAAGAGCAAGGCTTTTGGGTTGAGCGCGATCAGGTCGGCAATATCCTGATTCGTAAACCGGCCACTGCGGGCATGGAAAAACGTACCCCTGTCGCGCTGCAGGCGCACCTCGATATGGTGCCGCAGAAGAACAACGATACGGTGCACGACTTCACTAAAGACCCGATTCAACCTTATGTTGATGGCGAGTGGGTTAAAGCGCGTGGCACCACGCTGGGTGCCGACAACGGTATTGGCATGGCTTCTGCGCTGGCGGTGCTGGCTGATAACAGCCTGACCCACGGCCCACTGGAAGTGCTACTGACCATGACCGAAGAATCGGGCATGGATGGCGCTTTTGGTCTCCAGCCAAACTGGCTGCAAGCCGATATCCTGATCAACACCGACTCTGAAGAAGAGGGTGAGATCTACATGGGTTGCGCGGGCGGTATTGATTTCATCACCACCCTGCCATTAAACCGTGAAGCCGTACCTGCGGGCTTTGAAACCCTGAAGCTAACGCTGAAAGGCCTGAAAGGCGGCCACTCCGGTGCCGATATTCATCATGGTCTGGGCAACGCCAACAAGCTGCTGGCGCGTTTCTTTGCGGTCTACGCGCAGGAACTGGATGTGCGTCTGATTGAGTTCACTGGCGGCACGCTGCGTAATGCGATTCCGCGCGAAGCTTTTGCCACGCTGGCAATCGACAGCCATAAAGTGGATGCACTCAAATCGGCTGCGGCTCATTTCCAGGCCACGCTGCTGAACGAGCTGGGCATTAAAGAGAAGAACATTGCGTTAACCACCGAGCCGCTGGCACATCAGGGCCAGGCGCTGACCACCGACAGCCGCGATCGCTTCATCAACCTGCTGAACAGCACCCCGAACGGTGTGATTCGCAACTCTGACGTGGCCAAAGGCGTGGTGGAAACCTCGCTGAACGTCGGCGTGGTGACCATGGATCAGGACAATGCCGAAATCATCTGCCTGATTCGTTCACTGATCGACACCGGCAAAGATTGGGTGGTGGAAACCCTGACTTCACTGGGCCAATTGGCTGGCGCGAAAACCGCACCAAAAGGCGGTTATCCTGGCTGGCAGCCTGATGCTGATTCACCGGTGATGGCGCTGACGCGTAAAACCTATGAAGCCCTGTTTGGCAAAACGCCAAACATTCAGGTGATTCACGCGGGTCTGGAGTGTGGTCTGTTCAAGAAGCCGTATCCGAACATGGATATGGTGTCGATTGGGCCAACCATTACCGGTCCACACTCACCGGATGAGCAGGTGCACATTGAGAGCGTCGGTCTGTACTGGAAACTGCTGACTGCGCTGCTGAACGTGGTGCCAGAGAAGGCGTAAGTCTTTGCGATGCTGTAAGGAACCAGGCTAAGGCCTGGTTTTTTTATGCCTGCAATCCTGAGGTTAAGGATTCTCTTGCTAATAAGGTCGCAATATTTGCCGGAACCCATTTTGAGACCAACAGTAACATGCAGCATATTTCACTATAAATCCTGCTTATTACCCCAGCATTCTACCACTCCACACTCCCTCTCTAGTTTTAGACGCCGTTACGCCCAGATGTCTGGATGGCTAATAAGATTTCGTGCTAGCTTATGCGCTTTCGTTTGTTGCCCAGCGTTATGGGTTCAGAAAAAATGCCACCCACTCTCTTAATGAAAGGCCTGCCCCATGAGTGCGATTAACCGCCTGGAGATGCGTAATATCTCCATCGCTTTTGGCGGTTTTGCCGCACTGACCCAGGTCGATTTTCTGACCGAGGGCGGATCAGTGCATGCGTTGAC
This sequence comes from Candidatus Pantoea communis, assembly GCF_011752685.1. Lineage (NCBI taxonomy): Bacteria > Pseudomonadati > Pseudomonadota > Gammaproteobacteria > Enterobacterales > Erwiniaceae > Pantoea > Candidatus Pantoea communis. The sequence continues at coordinate 46,140 of NZ_VWXC01000008.1, read as the reverse complement.
CGGGGCCAATGGCGCAGGAAAATCCACCCTGATGGCGGTGCTATCCGGCGCGCATAATCATTACAGCGGTGAAATTCTGCTGGATGACCAGCCGGTCTCGATTCGCACCCCGCGCGATGCCAAAAAACTCGGTATTCATTTGGTGCAGCAGGAGGTGGATGTGGCGCTGGTGCCGCAGCTCAGCGTGGCAGAAAACATCCTGCTCGATCAGCTGGCAGAACCTGGCCATGTCTATAGCTGGCGTGAAATCCGTCGCCAGGCGCGTGCCCTGCTCAATCAGCTGGAAGTGAACATCGATGTTAATCGTCTGGTGGAACGCTGCTCGCTGGCGGAGAAACAACAAATCCTGCTGGCGCGCGCCCTCTCCCATCACTGCCGTTTTCTCATTCTGGATGAACCGACCGCGCCGCTGGATCAGCATGAAAGCGAGCGTCTGTTTACCGTGGTGCGTCGTTTACAAAGCAACGGCATTGGCGTGGTGTTTATCTCCCATCGCATTCACGAACTCAAAGCGATTTGCGATCGCTTAACCGTGCTGCGCGATGGCCGTTTGATTGAGAGCTGCCCAATGGCGGCACTGAGTGGCGAGCAGATTGTTGAGAAAATGCTGGGACACCAGTTGACCGATGTCTATCCACCTCGCCGTGAACAGAGTGAACAACCGCTGCTGCTGTCGGTGGAAGGTCTGCACGATGACCAGCTGCTGGCGGACATTTCACTGCATCTGCGCAAAGGTGAAATCCTCGGCATTGCCGGCTTAGCGGGTGCAGGGAAAACCGAGCTGTGTAAGGCGCTGTTTGGTGCAAACAAAAGCCGCGTAGAAAAAGGCGAGCTGCACGGCAAACCGTGGCGACCGCTTTCTCCACATGATTCGGTGGAAAACCGCATGGCGCTGGTGCCGGAAGAGCGTCGCAAGGAAGGTATTTTTATCGATGAACCGGTGAGCATGAACCTGAGCGTCAGTGCCGACAACAGCTTTTCGCGCTGGAGCCTGTTCGATCATCGTCAGGCCTGGCGCTGGGCTGAAGAGGTGATTCAGCGCCTCAACGTGCGTACCACCGGCCCGGCGCAGATTCTGCGTCGTCTGTCAGGCGGTAACCAGCAAAAAGTGGCAATTGGCAAATGGCTGCGCAACAACGCTGACGTGCTGATCTTTGATGAGCCAACCAAAGGTGTCGATATCAAAGCCAAAACCGATCTGTTCAGCCTGATTGACGGCCTGGCACGTGAAGGCAAAGGCATCATCTACGCTTCGGGCGAGTTTTCCGAACTGGTCGGCTTATGTGACCGTATTTGTGTGCTCTGGGATGGGCGCATTGTGGCAGAGATGGAAGGTCGTGAGGCCACAGAAGAGATGCTATTGCTTTATTCCACCGGAGGAACCCCTGCGTGAGCAGCAAAGAACTATCCCTGAACCCGCAGGTTTCTCTGCGTCATAAACTATTCGATTTCCTCTACAAATGGGGCATGTTGTTGACCGTGGTGATCCTGATCGCCGGGTTTGGCCTGGCATCGGACAGCTTCCTCGAGCCCACCAACATCATCAACATCCTGCGATCCATCGCCATCGTCACGGTGATTGCGATTGGTGTGTCGATTTCGCTGACCATCGGCGGCTTCGATTTGTCGGTAGGCTCAACCGCCTCACTGGCCAATGCGCTGGTGATTTCACTGTTTGTCTGGCACGGCTTTGGCACCACCGAAGCCATCATCATCACGCTGCTGCTGTGCACCCTGGTGGGACTGCTCAACAGCTTCCTTATCGTCATCCTGCGCATTCCCGACATGCTGGCTACACTGGCCACCCTGTTTGTCATTCAGGGCGTGGCGATGACTTACAGCTTCGGCGGTTCGATTACCGAGAATATGGTGATGCCAAGCGGCGATATGGCGGAGGGCACTATCCCCGCAGCGTTCGGTCTGTTGGGTCAGGTGCCGACCATTGTGATCATCATGCTGGTGGTGACGATTGTGGCACAACTGGCGCTGTCATTGACCAAGCATGGCCGTCGCATGTACGCGCTGGGTGGCAATCCAGAAGCCGCACGCCTTTCCGGTATTCGCACCACGCGCTACCGCGTTTTGGCCTATGTACTCGCATCGCTGCTGGCCGGATTAGGCGGCATTCTGCTGGCATCGCGTATTGGCTCCTCGCAGGTGAACGCCGGCAGTGGATATTTGATGGATGCCGTTGCCGCAGCATGGATCGGCTTCTCGCTGGCCGGTTCCGGCAAACCTAACGCGCTCGGTACGCTGGTGGGCGCGGTGATTCTGGGTGTGTTGCAGAACGGGCTGGTGATGTTGTCCGTGCCTTATTACGCCATGGACATTATCAAAGGCCTGGTGCTGGCTCTGGCCCTGGCGATTACCTACATTCAGCGCCGCTAAGGCGCGTTTACTGAGAAAGAGATTCTAATGAAAAAAATTACCCTTTCGCTGCTGGCATTAAGCCTGCTGAACGCCAGCGCTGCCTTTGCCGATACCGTTACCCCGGTTCCCGCAGCGATTGCGAATCACGAAGGTCCGGTGCGCATCGCCATCATCCGTAACCTGGGGTCTGACGATAACACCACGCAGTTTATTGCCGGTGCCATTCAGCAAGGTCGTCAACTGGGCTTTAAAGTCAGTACTTTCCTGAGTAACGGCGATGATGCGCGTTTCCAGGACTTTGTTAATCAGGCGATCAGCCAGAAATACGATGGCATCATTCTCTCTCACGGCAAAGAACCCTACTCCACCGCTCTGGTGCAACACATTGTCGATGCAGGTATCAAACTGTCCGTCTTTGATACCCCGGTAAATACGCCGGTCAATGGCGTGACCGTCACTGCGCAAGATGATGCCTCGCTGGCGCAGTCGTCACTGGGTCAGTTGATCAGTGATTTCCATGGTAAAGCCAACATCATCAAACTGTGGGTCGCAGGCTTCCCGCCGCAGGAACGTCGCCAGGTGGTGTATGAGAAACTGCTGAAAGAGAATCCAGGCATTCATCAGCTGGAATCCATTGGCGCAGTTTCTACCGATGTACAGGGCGACACCGCCAACAAAGTGGGTGCGATCCTGGCAAAATATCCAAAAGGTAAAATAGATGCGATTTGGGCGTCGTGGGATGCGTTCAGTCAGGGTGCTTATAAAGCGCTACAAGAGAATGGTCGTACTGAAATCAAAATCTACAGTATTGACGTGTCCAACCAGGACTTGCAGTTGATGCATGAGAAGAACAGCCCATGGGTGCAGACGGTCGCGGTCGATCCAAAAACCATCGGTGCGGTCAATATGCGCTTAGTGGCCAATAAAATCGCGGGTGAAGCTACTCCGGCAAGCTACGAATTCAAAGCCTCTTCCATTTCGCAGCAGTTGCTGAATAGCCAGCAAGGGGCGATTAACGTAGCAACCCTGAACAAGATTATTCCAGGCTGGGGTGTGAACAACGATTTTGTTGCGCCGTGGTTTGCCACGCTGGAAGCGAAGAACGCTAAGAAGTAATTCAGTGGCCGAATAGGGCATCCTGGCGGCGCTTCAAGCCGCCAGGATGATAGCCAAGGCCATACTCAAGGTTTTACCAACCCAACACTAGCTGCCGCTCCAATTGCGGATCCACCAGCGTCACATGCAATCCCACCAACCGCACGCCGCGCCCGGCACGCCTTTCATCCCATGCCTGCCGCGCCACTGCGATCATGTCATCCTTGTTCAACACCGGCCAGACATGCTCCTGCGTGGTCTGCTGGAAATCATTAAATTTGAGCTTCACGCCCTGACGCGCGATTTGCTTGTCGGGACGGATATTTGTCAGGCGTCGATCCAGCTCAGCATAGAGGTAATCAATGATTGCCAGACACTGCTCCCAGTTGTGGATGTCCTCCATCAATGTGCGTTCGACACCGAGCGACTTGCGTTCGCGCTCCACCACCACATCGCGTTCATCAATGCCGTTGCTGCGCTCCCAGAGCACGCGGCCGAATTTACCAAATCTCTTCAGCAGCAAGGCGAGATCGGCTCTCTGCACATCGGCGCAGGTGCGCAGTCCCATCTCTTCCAGTTTTTTGGTCGCCACTTTTCCTACGCCAGGAATTTTGCTCAACGGTAGCGTCAGTAAAAAGTCCGGCATCACTTGCGGTGTAATGACGTATTGCCCGTTGGGCTTATTCAAATCTGAGGCGATCTTGGCGAGGAATTTGATCGGCGCGATGCCAGCAGAGGCGGTTAGTCCGGTTTCACGCAGGATATCGGCACGGATTGCCTGCGCCATCAGTGTGGCCGAACCCTGACAATGTTCACTGTCAGTGACATCCAGATACGCTTCATCCAGTGATAAGGGCTCAATCAATGGGGTGTAGCGTGCGAAAATATCGCGTATCTGGCGTGACGCCTCTTTATAGGCATCGAAGCGTCCAGGCAGTAATTTCAGATGCGGGCAGAGCTTGAGCGCCATTGCCGTCGGCATCGCGCTGCGCACGCCATATTTGCGCGCGGGATAGTTGGCAGTGCTGATGACGCCACGCTGCACCCGGCTGCCGCCAATGGCGATAGGTATATCCGTTAATGAAGGATCGTCGCGCATTTCAACGGCCGCGAAAAAGCAGTCCATATCGACATGAATGATTTTGCGCATACGCCCTCCGAGCACTGGATAAGTATACAGCAGTAAAAAACTTCGGCAATATTTGTTGAGCGATGAATTAAAGTTTACAAAATTCTGGTCGTAATCCCTTTAGGATTGCACCATTTTCACGGAGACTGTCTTGATTAAACCTCAGACAATGTTAATGTTGCGCTGCGGTAGCGGATATTTCCGATAATGCAATACCAAGACGCTCAGCGTCATCGTCTCTCTTCACTTCAAGGTACACACAGAATGGGCAGAATCGCATTGTGGCTTGCGATGATTCTTATGCCAGTCCTTAGCTGGGCCATTTCGCCAGAGCCAACGCAACTGTCGGCACCGGTGAGCAAAGAGTTAAAGAAACAATTACTTGGCACTCCTGTTTTTATTCAGATCTTCAAGGAAGAGCGTACGCTGGAACTGTACGGCAAAATCGGTAATGAATATCGTCTGCTGGACAGCTATCGCATTTGTAATTTCTCTGGCGGATTAGGGCCTAAGCGTCGTCAGGGCGATTTTAAAAGTCCGGAAGGGTTTTATAACGTTAAGCTGAATCAGTTAAAACCGGACAGCCGTTTCTACCGCGCGATTAATACCGGCTTCCCGAATCAATACGATCGTGATAAAGGCTATGACGGTAACTATTTGATGATTCACGGTGATTGCGTCTCAATTGGCTGCTACGCCATGACCAACGCATCAATGGACGAGATCTTTACCTACGTCAACGCTGCGCTGCGCAACGGTCAGCAGGATGTACAGATCAATATCTATCCGTTCCATATGACCGATAGCAACATGCAACGTCATCGCTACTCAACGTACATCAACTTCTGGCGTGAACTGCAGCCGGGTTATGCGTACTTTGAGAAGTACCACATACCGCCAACGGTTAATGTGACGACGACGGGTCAATATGCGGTGAACAGCACGCCGGTGATTTCTACACCGGATGCTGCCTCGAAGTCATTCCTGGCGCTCACCCAGGCAAAATAATGCCCACTCGCCTGGCACTATTCGGTGCCAGGTTTCATTTCCTGTCAGCGGCTGTGTCGCAATCACCGTCACAACGTCCTTCGGCGTTGTCTGCTGCATAAAATCAATTTCTACATCCTGATCAAGCAACTTGGCTTTGCCAAAAGGCGCACGACGAGTGATCCAATACAGATTGGTCGAGCAGAACGCCATCAGATATCGACCGTCCGACAGCAGCATGTTAAACACACCCTTCTCGCGCATCTCAGCCGCCAGCTCAGCAATGTAGCGAAATACCGCCGGCCAATTGCCCGGAGTGCGCGGATAACGCTCAGACAGCTTATGCAGGATCCAGCAAAACGCTTTCTCACTGTCCGTTTCGCCAACGGGTCGGAAAGTCCCGGTTTCCAGCTGTTTGTAGCCTTTCAGCTGCCCGTTGTGCGCGTAGGTCCAGTTACGTCCCCACAGCTCACGGGTAAACGGATGGGTGTTTTCCAGCGACACTTCACCACGATTCGCCTGGCGGATATGAGCGACCACGGAATGTGATTTGATCGGGTATTCCTGCACCAAACGGGCGATCGGTGAGTTAAAGCTGGGCTGAGGATCTTTGAATGTGCGGCACCCTTTTCCTTCATAGAAAGTGATGCCCCAGCCATCTTTATGTGGCCCGGTTCCGCCGCCACGCTGCACCAGACCGGTAAAACTGAAACAGATGTCCGTGGGGACATTGGCGCTCATCCCGAGCAATTCGCACATAGCAACCGCCTTAAGTCAGCACTCCCGCGTGAGCAGGAGTGACGCGTCATTACTTAACCATCTCTTTTTCGATCAGCAGCATCAGGATATGAATCACTTTAATGTGAATCTCCTGAATGCGGTCAGCGTAGCCAAAATGAGGTACGCGAATTTCGATATCCGCTGTGCCTGCCATTTTGCCGCCATCTTTACCGGTCAGGGTAATCACTTTCATCCCTTTGGCGCGTGCCGCTTCGACCGCTTTGATGATGTTCGCCGAGTTACCTGAAGTGGACAGGCCCAGCAGCACGTCGCCTTCACGGCCTACGGCTTCGATATAGCGCGAGAACACATGGTCATAGCCAAAATCGTTGCTGACGCAGGAAAGGTGGCTTACATCAGAGATGGCAATCGCCGGGTAGCCAGGACGATTTTCACGGTAGCGCCCTGTCAGCTCTTCAGCAAAGTGCATCGCATCACAGTGAGAACCACCGTTGCCACAGGAGAGCACTTTGCCCCCTGCTTTGAAGCTGTCTGCCAGCAAGACTGCCGCGCGCTGAATCGCGTGAATGTTCGCTTCGTCACTCAGGAATTTATTAAGCGTATCGGCTGCTTCATTAAGTTCTGAGCGAATAATGTCCTGATACATAGGGATGTCCTTTAGAGGAAAGATTTACTCTGCAAGTTTAACGGAATGGGACAAAGCCGCAAAGCGCCTGCATCGGGGAAAAAGGCCCAGGCTTTGCCATTCCTGCTCTGTTGGTGTCCAGAGAGTGCGATTTTGTGAGTTCTGTTGTAATTGCGATGTAAACAGATTGCTAAAAAGCGGTCACTGCTCTAAACCTTACCTTATAACAGGTCAGACCTCTTACAACTTACGGAGCGGTTCATTATGTTGCTTGCCTCGATTGTCGCGACGCTGATTGTCATTAGCGCCCTCTTTTACCATCAAGTTTCGCTGCGGCTCAGCAGCGTAATCCTGTTGCTATGGACCGCCGGGCTGGCTGCTGCAGGCCTGTGGACGCCGTGGCTGCTGCTGCCACTGGCGATTATCCTGCTGCCCTTCAATCTGCCAGCCATGCGTAGCAGTATGTTCTCCAAACCTGCGCTGTACAGCTTCCAGAAAGTGATGCCGCCGATGTCGCGTACGGAAAAGGAAGCGATTGATGCCGGTACGACCTGGTGGGAAGGCGATCTGTTTCGTGGCAAGCCAGACTGGCAGAAACTGCACAACTATCCGCAGCCACGACTGACGGAAGAGGAACAAGCCTTCCTCGAGGGGCCGGTCGAAGAAGCCTGTCGTATGGCGAATGATTTCCAGATCACTCACGAACTGGCCGATCTTCCGCCGGAACTGTGGGCGTATCTCAAGCAGCATCGCTTCTTCGCCATGATCATTAAGAAAGAGTATGGCGGCCTTGAATTCTCCGCCTATGCTCAGGCGCGCGTGTTGCAAAAACTGGCAGGCGTTTCCGGTATCCTGGCGATCACCGTGGGTGTACCTAACTCACTCGGCCCAGGCGAACTGTTGCAGCATTACGGCACCGATGAGCAGAAAGATCACTATTTACCACGTCTGGCACGCGGCGATGAAATTCCGTGCTTCGCGCTGACCAGCCCGGAAGCAGGTTCGGATGCGGGTGCCATTCCGGATACTGGCGTGGTGTGCATGGGCGAATGGCAAGGCCAGCAAGTGCTGGGCATGCGCCTGACATGGAACAAGCGTTACATTACGCTGGCACCGATTGCTACCGTGCTTGGCCTGGCCTTTAAACTCTCCGATCCCGATCATCTGCTGGGTGAGACGGAAGAGCTGGGCATTACCTGTGCCCTGATCCCGACGCAAACGCCGGGCGTAGAGATTGGCCATCGCCACTTCCCGCTTAACGTGCCGTTCCAGAACGGTCCAACACGCGGTAAAGATATTTTCGTGCCGATCGATTTCATCATCGGTGGCCCGTCGATGGCCGGTCAGGGCTGGCGTATGCTGGTTGAATGCCTGTCAGTCGGTCGCGGCATCACCTTGCCTTCCAACTCGACCGGTAGTCTGAAAAGCATTGCGCTGGCAACCGGTGCTTATGCGCATATCCGTCGTCAGTTCAAAGTCTCTATCGGTAAAATGGAAGGCATCGAGGAACCGCTGGCACGCATTGCCGGTAACGCCTACGTGATGGATGCGGCGGCTACACTTATCACTAGCGGCATTATGCTGGGTGAAAAACCGGCGGTGCTGTCGGCGATTGTGAAATATCACTGCACCCACCGCGGCCAGCGCGCCATTATCGATGCGATGGATATCGCCGGCGGTAAAGGCATTATGCTGGGCGACAACAACTTCCTGGCGCGGGCTTATCAGGGCGCACCGATTGCGATTACCGTGGAAGGCGCCAATATCCTGACGCGCAGCATGATCATCTTTGGCCAGGGCGCGATTCGCTGCCATCCATGGGTGCTGGAAGAGATGAACGCTGCGGCTAAAAACGATCTGGTGGCCTTTGACCGTGCCTTGTTCAGCCATATTGGCCATGTCGGTAGCAACAAAGTGCGCAGTCTGTGGCTCGGTTTAACCGGAGGCCGCACCAGCGCGTCGCCAACCCGCGACGTGACCCGCCGCTACTATCAGCAGCTCAATCGCCTGAGCGCCAACCTGGCACTGCTGTCAGATGTGTCGATGGCAGTGTTAGGCGGCAGCCTGAAACGTCGTGAACGTATCTCAGCACGTCTGGGGGATGTGCTGAGCCAGATGTATCTCGCCTCTGCCACCCTGAAACGCTTTGACGACGAAGGCCGCAATGAAGCCGATCTGCCGCTGGTGCACTGGGGCGTGCAGGATGCGCTGCATCAGGCTGAAGTGGCGATGGATGACCTGCTGCGTAACTTCCCTAATCGCCTGGTGGCAGGCGCGCTGCGCATGGTGATTTTCGCCGGTGGCAAACACTGCCCGGCACCGTCTGACAAACTGGACCACAAGCTGGCGAAGCTGTTGCAACTGCCGTCAGCCACCCGTACGCGGCTGGGCCGTGGCATGTACCTGACGCCAAGCGAACACAATCCAGCAGGCCAACTGGAGCAGGCGCTGCAGGATGTGATGGCAGCGGAAGTGATTCATGAACGTCTTTGCCAGCAGCAGAAAAAACATCTGTCGTTTACCCGTCTGGATGCGCTGGCACAGCGTGCGTTGAAAGAGGGCTGGATTGATGAGAGCGAAGCCAAAGTACTGACGCGCGCTGAAGCCAGCCGTCTCAAAGCCATCAACGTCGATGAGTTTGTGCCGGAGGCACTGGCCTCACCGAAGCCGCAGGATAAAGGCGCCACACGCGCCAGTGAAGCGGCATAAAACGAAAAAGCCTCCTGACGGAGGCTTTTTTTTGTCAGGCTTATACGGCCTGACGAATCCGCGCGATTAACGCATCGACATCCGCAATATGATCTGCCGCCAGAATTAGCGTACGTCCCAGGGTAATGCAGCTACGAATACATTCGGTACGCATAGTGTCATCAGCAATCTGTTTAAAATCGGCAACGTGTGACATGCCCACGGTGCGACGAATCAGTTCCGTGCCGCAATAACCAATGGTATCGCTCCATACTTTGCGCAGGAAGGCTTCCGCATAGCCCGGATACGCCAGCGCCACATCAGAAGTGTTGGCGTGTGCCAGTTCGAGGAAGCGGCTGGAGAACTGCGTCCAGACTTCATGCGCATCGCTCAGACGACGCTCGCGCCCTTCTGCCGCTTCACGCGGGGCCAACAGGCCCGGCAGGCAGCAGTAGTTAATCAGCAGATTGCCAATCGCGCTGCCGACATCAAAGCCTATCGGACCGAAATAGCCAAACTCCGCATCGATCACCTTCAGGCTACCATCGGCCACGAAGATGGAGCCGCTGTGCACATCGCCGTGCAGCAGCGCTTCGGCATCCGCAAAGAAGCGGTGCTTCAGCCCGGCCACCGCGATTTTCAGCGCATCGTCAGTGCGCAGGCTGACCACCAGCGGCTCCAGTGCCGCCGGGTATTTATTACGCTCGTGATCGATAAAGGGATCGTTGAAGAACAGGTCTTCGGTGATTTCGCACATTTCCGGGTTAATGAAACGCGCGACTTCGGCCTTTTTCTTGTGCGGATGCAGGAAAAAATCAGAAGTATGGAACAGCGTCTGCGCCAGATATTCGCCCAGCTGACGACCCGCTTCAGGGTAGTAAGCTCCTTGCACCAGCTCGCCGCGCCAGATGCGATGGCTGGAGAGATCTTCCATCACCATCACCGCCAGTTCGGCATCGTAATGGGTGACGTTAACCGTGTGCTCTGGGCAATGTTTATAGTGTTCAACCAGCGTCTGTGCTTCGAGGCGCGCGCGATCCAACGTTAACGGCCAGGACTCACCCACGCAACGCACATAGGGCAGTGCCTGTTTCACCACCACACGGCTCTGTCCCAGGTTATCGAAAATCTTGAACACCAGGTTGAGATTGCCATCGCCGATCTCTTCTGCGCTCACCAGCGCTGACGGATCGTCCACACCGCCAAATTTTTTAGCATATTCCACCGCATCAGCAGCGGTGAAGGTACGGTATTGCGACATTGCCTGTTCCTCGACATTCGATAGTAATAAGCCGTTTGGACGTCTATACATCCGCCACGCATGTTGGCACAATAGCCGCTATTAACGCAACAGGGATTTCACACCATGCAAACACTTCGTACCACCAGTCTAGAGGTCCGCGATAACCAGCTGTGGATCCTCGACCAGCAGGCACTGCCACAACAACAAAACTGGCTGCCTGCGCACACTGTGGCGCAGTTGGTCGATCATATCCATGCACTGCGAGTTCGCGGTGCGCCGCTGATTGGTCTTTCCGCCAGCTTGCTGCTGGCGCTGCTGGGCGAGCAAGGTGTCACCCGCGCGGCATTGGCGGAAGCGCTGGAGGTGTTGCGTGCTTCACGACCGACTGCCGTCAACCTGATGAACAATCTGGATCGTATGAAGATTGCGCTGGCGGAGAGCGATCACGTAAACGCACTGAGCGCCGAAGCGTTGCGCCTGGTGGCAGAAGATAAGCAGCTGTGTGACAACATTGCCCGCGCCGGCAGCGCTCTGGTCAAGCCGGGCAGCCAGCTGCTGACGCACTGTAATACCGGCGGTCTCGCCACCGCAGGCGTGGGTACCGCACTGGGCGTGATTGCGCATGCCCATCAGCAAGGTTTGGTGAAAAGCGTCTGGGTGGATGAGACGCGACCACTGTTGCAGGGCGGCCGTTTAACCGCGTGGGAACTGGGTGAACTGCACATTCCCTACCAGCTGATCACCGATTCGATGGCTGCAAGTTTAATGGCGCGCGGCGTGGTCGATGCGATTTGGGTTGGCGCAGACCGCATTGCCGCTAACGGCGACGTGGCGAACAAAATCGGCACCTACAGCCTGGCGGTACTGGCGCACTATCACGGCATTCCGTTCTATGTGGCGGCGCCGCACACCACGCTGGATCGCCTCTGCCCGAACGGCGATGCCATTCCGATTGAGCAGCGCGCCGCCAGTGAAGTCACCGGCGTATCCGGCAGTTTTGGTAGTGTGCAGTGGGCACCGGATAATGCGGTGGTCTACAATCCGGCGTTCGATGTCACGCCAGCTGCACTGATTAGCGGCTGGGTGTTGGATACTGGCGTCGTGACACCAGAGCAGGTTAAGGAAGGGATTTTTCAGCCTTAAGGGGCGCCAGATGGCGTATCCTGTGTTTACGGTGCGCCAGAAATGAAAAGTCGCCATAAATGGCGACCTTACAATGACGAGCCCTAAGTTGTCAGATGCACCCTGAAGAGTGACCTTTCAAAGGCTGATTCCATTTATGCGTATGCAGGTTTAAGCACACAGCACGTTATGCCAGACGAGGATAAGCATCCGCAATCTTGTCGCCGGTAAAGTTGGCGATCCAGCCTTCCTGGTTATCGAAAATACGAATCGCGGTAAAGTGCGGTTCAGAGCCCATATCAAACCAGTGTGCCGTGCCTTCAGGTACTGAAATCAGATCATTCTTCTCGCACAGAATCTGGTAAACCTCATTGCCAATATGCAGGCAAAACAGGCCAGACCCTTCGACGAAGAAACGCACTTCATCTTCGCTGTGCGTGTGTTCATTCAGGAATTTCTCGCGCAACGCCTGCTTGTTAGGATTGTCTGCACGCATGCTCAGCACATCCCAACTCTGATAACCTTTCTCTGCCACCAGACGATCGATCGCGTGCTGATAGGCTTTGATCACCGTTTCAGCGTCAGGGTCGTTACCCAGATCGCGATCCGCTTCCCAACGCTCAAAACGCACGTTTTTGGCGTTCAGGCGCTCGCGAATCGCCTCGGCATCGGTACTGTGCCACAGTGGCTGGCTGGATTCGGTATCGCTAAAAATTGTCAGTGCACTCATGTTAAATCGACTCCGGATTAATCTGCGAAAAATCGTTTACCTGGTGATGGCGACTGGCGTTATCGGCCTCGCCACGAATTAACTGCAATGTGTGCCAGCCTGCTTGTGCCGCGGCATCCAGTTCCTGATGGATATCTGACAGGAACAGCAACGAAGAGGGTGCCAGGCCAATGTGTTCGGCGATGTTGTGATACGACTGGGTTTCACGCTTGGCGCCAACCGCTGTATCAAAATAGCCGCTAAACAGCGAGGTTAAATCACCTTCATCGCTGTAGCCAAATAACAGTTTCTGCGCAGGCACCGATCCCGAGGAATAAACATACAGGGCAATCCCTTGTTGCTGCCAGCGTTCAAAGGCGGGCAGCACATCGGGATAAAGGTGGCCGGTGAACTGACCTTCAACATAACCCGCACGCCAGATCATCCCTTGCAGCGCTTTCAACCCCGGCGATTTGCGATCTTCATCGATAAAACCGATCAGCGTGGCGATGAGGTCATCCAGCGATGCTTGTGGCGCCGCTGACTCTTCACGCACTGCGTTTAGCGCCGCAACCACCTTCTCATCCATTTGGTTATCCCGCACGAAGGCTGCCAGATGCTGACGTGCATAAGGAAACAGGACATTGTGCACAAACTGGATATCACTGGTGGTGCCTTCAATATCAGTAACAATCGCGCGAATCATTGGGTCTCCAGCAGTCGACGTTGCAGTTCACATTCAAACAGGAATTCCAGCCCTTCAAGGTGGCGGCGCGCTTCGTTGACGTCTTTGCCCCAGCAGGTTAAGCCATGACCACGTAACAGGAAGCCGTACCGCAAAGGCGTGTCCGCCGCAAAAGCTTCAATGCGCTGCGCCAGTGCCTCAATATCTTGATCGTTATCAAACAGCGGAATCGCAACGGTATTGAGATGCGTGTCCTGACCCGCGAGGGTTTTCTGCATCTCGTAGCCGCTCAGCAACAGCGCACTGCCCTTCTCTACACGCGACAGCACGGTAGAATTCACCGTATGGGTATGCAGTACAGCACCGGCCTGCGGGAACAAGCGATAAATCAGGGTATGCAGCCCGGTTTCCGCCGACGGTTTACGTCCCGAAGGGACACTGTTTGTCGCGATCTCCACCTGAATAAAGTCATCACGCGTCAAACTGCCTTTATCTTTACCTGATGCGCTTAGCAGGCAATATTCGGCATCCTGGCGCACCGACATGTTTCCGCCCGTCGCGGGTGCCCAGCCTTTTGCACCAATCCAGTGGCAGGCGGCCACTAAATGTTCCAGTGGGAGAAAATCCGTCATAGTGAAGGTGAGGCTCCGCAGTTGTTTTAGACGTCTAAGCGTCTCGATTGCCAAATATTAGCATCCTGTGTAGAGTGGCAGCAACACAGGGTTTCTCCGCATCGACATTCGCGCTTAAGGCCACTAAATAATGACGCAGCTCAACCTGACTCCCGAGAGCAAATTACCGGCGCTCGGCACCACGATTTTCACGCAAATGAGCGCCCTTGCCGCGCAGTTCAACGCCATCAATTTATCACAGGGTTTTCCGGATTTTGACGGCCCGCAATATTTACAGGATCGTCTGGCCTATCATGTGAGCCAGGGCGCAAACCAATATGCGCCGATGATCGGTGTGTTACCCCTGCGTGAAGCGATTGCCGATAAAACGGCTGAGCTTTACGGTCACACGCCCGATGTTAACAACGATATCACCGTGACCGCGGGCGCGACCGAGGCACTGTATGCCGCGATTACGGCGCTGGTGCGTCCGGACGATGAAGTAATCTGCTTCGATCCCAGCTACGACAGTTACGCGCCTGCTGTTCAACTGGCCGGCGGCGTGCTGAAACGCATTGCATTGCAGCCACCGGGATTCCGCGTTGACTGGAGTGAATTCCGCAGCTTGCTGAGCGCGAAAACCCGTTTAGTCATTCTGAATACGCCGCACAACCCTTCTGCGACCGTGTGGCGAAAAAGCGATTATGCCGAGTTATGGCAGGCGATCGCTGAGCAGGAAATCTATGTGCTGAGCGATGAAGTCTACGAACACATCTGTTTTGATGCAGAGGGCCACGCCAGCGTGTTAGCGCATGCCGAGTTACGCCAGCGTGCCATTGCCGTCTCTTCGTTTGGCAAAACCTTCCATATGACCGGATGGAAAGTGGGCTACTGTGTTGCACCAGCAGCGATCAGCGCCGAAATCCGTAAAGTACACCAGTATCTGACGTTTTCGGTTAATACCCCGGCGCAGCTGGCGATTGCCGATATGCTGCGTCAGGAGCCGGAACACTATCGTGACCTGCCGGCCTTCTATCGCGAACGCCGCGATTGTCTGGTTGATGCATTGTCGGGTAGCCGCTTCAAGGTGTTGCCGTGCGAAGGCACTTACTTTGTGCTGCTGGATTACAGCGCCATTTCCGATCTGGATGACGTCAGTTTCTGCCAATGGCTAACCAAAGAAGTCGGCGTGGCAGCCATTCCGTTGTCGGTATTCTGTGCCGATCCGTTCCCGCACAAGCTGATTCGCCTGTGCTTTGCCAAACAACCCGCGACACTTATCGCCGCTGCGGAGCGCTTATGTCAGCTTTAAAAATTACTGTTCTGCAGGAAACCCTGAGCTGGATGGACGGCGAAGCCAACCTGCATCACTTCGATGGCGTATTGAAAGGCATTGAAGGTCGCGATTTGATTCTGCTGCCGGAAATGTTCACCACGGGTTTTGCCATGGAAGCAGCAGAAAGTTCGCTACCGCAGGAGCAGGTGATTGCGTGGTTGCACGGCCATGCGAAAACCAGCAATGCGTTAGTCGGCGGCAGCGCGGCGATTCAAACTGAAAAAGGCGCCGTGAACCGTTTTCTGCTGGTCGAGCCGAATGGCACTGTGCATCAATACGACAAACGCCATCTGTTCCGCATGGCGAATGAACATGAACACTATGTCGCGGGCGATACGCGTGAAGTGTTCACCTGGCGCGGCTGGCGTATTCTGCCACAGATTTGCTACGACCTGCGTTTCCCGGTGTTCTCTCGCAATCACAATGATTACGATCTGGCGCTGTACGTTGCCAACTGGCCAGCACCACGTGCGCTGCACTGGCAGTCACTGCTGTTAGCACGTGCGATTGAAAACCAGGCGTACGTTGCCGGTTGCAACCGCGTCGGTAGCGATGGCAACAGCCATCAGTACAGCGGGGACAGTCGGATTATTTCGCCATTGGGCGAGATTCTGGCCGCAGGCGAGCCTTTTGCCCGCGCCCGTCTCGATGCGGAATTGTCGCTGGACGATCTGCAAGCCTATCGCGAACGCTTCCCGGCGTGGCGCGATGCCGATGGCTATACATTGAAGTAAACGTCTTGCCGCGTCTTTCTGGCGCGGCTTCCTCTCTTTTTTAATTTTTGTTTCCACATTGGAAACACCCCTAACTTCGGCTACAATGTTTCCATGTTGGAACATGCCGAGGGAATGATGCACGTTATTTCAAGGAAGATGTTTGCTGAGGCTGCGTTGCGTTTTCCCAATGATGCAGCAGCACTGGACGCCACTTACCGGACTTTACATGGCAGAGATTTTGCCGATCCTGAAGCGCTTAAAGATTTCTTTCCAAGCCTGGACCGAATGAAATATCGGGCGAAATGGTGGGTAATCAATGTTGGCAGTAACAATCTCAGGTTGATGTTTTTCGCCGATTTCATCGCTGGACGTATTTTCATTAAGCACATCAGTACTCATGCTGAATACGACAAATTAGTTACGTTCTATCGGGAGAACAAAGAATGATCGCCGAAGCTATTCAGGCCTCAGATAACCTGATTAAAGCCGTCCCCCTGCTTGGCGGTAGTCAATCGAAAGCAGATTATGAGCAAGCGCTAGAGCTGGTTGAGTATTTGGTTGAGCATCAGCCTTCTCATCCACTGATTGATATGCTGGCTGATAAAGTCGCGAAATACGAAGAGCACGCGCCGGAATTTTCAGCCTTCAATGCACGCATTAAGACTCTGCCAGGTGGAGTCGCGCTGCTACGAGTTTTGATGGATCAACACGATTTAAACCAATCATCTTTCACTCAGGAAATTGGTCAGCGTTCGTATGTTAGCCGGATTTTGAAAGGTGAACGTAAGTTAACGGATAAGCATAAAGCTGCGCTGGCAAAACGTTTTAACGTGCCGTTTGAGGCATTCCGCGAAGATTAAACAGAAAAAAGCCGCAGCGTGTCACCGCTGCGGCTTTAATGTGATTAAAGATCGAAGCGATCCAGATTCATCACTTTGGTCCAGGCTGCCACGAAGTCATTGACGAACTTCTGTTTGGCATCGCTGCTGGCATAGACTTCAGCCAGTGCGCGCAGAATGGCGTTGGAACCAAACACCAGGTCGGCACGGGTGGCGCTGTACTTCACTTCACCGCTGGCACGATCGCGGCCTTCGAACAGCTCGGCGCTCTCATCGGTGGCGCGCCATGCAGTGCGCATATCCAGAAGGTTGACGAAGAAGTCATTGCTGAGTACGCCGACACGATCGGTGAACACACCGTGCTGACTACCATCGAAGTTGGTGCCCAGCACACGCAGACCACCCAACAGCACGGTTAATTCCGGTGCGCTCAGCGTCAGTTGTTGTGCTTTATCCAGCAGCAGGGTTTCGGTGGATGAGCCACCTGTGATACGACGATAGTTACGGAAACCATCAGCCAGCGGTTGCAGCACGTCAAATGACTCCACCTCAGTTTGGTCCTGACGCGCATCCACACGGCCCGGTGTAAACGGCACTTGCACCGCCACGCCCGCCGCTGCGGCAGCCATTTCAATACCCACGCTGCCGGCCAGAACGATCACATCCGCCAGCGACGCTTTACCAGACTCCTGCTGAATTTTTTGCAGGGTTGGCAGCACATCGTGAATCACGCTGGCATTCACTGCCCAACCGTTTTGCGGTGCCAGTGCCAGACGTGCACCGTTGGCCCCGCCACGTTTGTCACCGCCACGGAAAGTGGAAGCAGATGCCCAGGCCGCAGAGACCAGTTGGCTGGCGCTGAGACCGGAAGCAGCAATCTTCGCTTTCAGATCAGTGATCTCATCAGCGGTTGGCTGGTGGATCGCGGCTGGCAATGGATCCTGCCAGATCAGATCTTCTTTTGGCACTTCCGGACCGATGTAACGCGCTTTTGGCCCCATATCGCGGTGGGTCAGTTTGAACCAGGCGCGGGCAAAGGCTTCATTGAACGCCTGCGGATCGTTGAGGAAACGGCGGGAGATCTTGCCGAACTCTTCGTCAAAACGCAGCGTCAGATCGGTCACCAGCATGGTGGGCTTGCGCTTTTTCTCGGGATCGAACGGGTCTGGAATGATCGCTTCCGCATCCACCGCTTCGAACTGGATCGCGCCTGCTGGGCTGTGTGTCTGTACCCATTCGTATTTGAACAGGTTCTCGAAGAAGTAGTTGCTCCACTGGGTAGGCGTCTGCGTCCACACCACTTCCAGACCGGAGGTAATCGCATCAGCACCGGCACCGCTGCCGTAGCTGCTGCTCCAGCCGAGGCCCTGCGCTTCAATTGGCGAGGCTTCTGGATCAACACCCACATGGCTGGCGGCTGCCGCACCGTGCGTTTTCCCCAATGTATGACCACCGGCAATCAGCGCGACGATCTCTTCATCGTTCATGCCCATATTGCCGAAGGTGGCGCGAATCGCTGGTGCTGCTGATTTCGGATCGCCGCTGGCTTCCGGGCCTTCCGGGTTGACGTATATCAGGCCCATTTCGGTGGCACCCACCGGCGCATTGCCAAGACTTTCTGGGTGGCGATGCGCCAGCCATTCAGTTTCGTTACCCCAATCCACATCCAGATCCGGTTCCCACACGTCTTCACGTCCGGCACCAAAACCAAAGGTGCGGAAGCCGGCATTTTCCAGCGAGACGTTACCCGCCAGAATATAGAGGTCGGCCCAGGAAATTTTCTGACCGTATTTCTGTTTTACCGGCCACAGCAGGCGACGTGCTTTATCGAGGCTAACGTTGTCTGGCCAGGAGTTAAGCGGCGCGAAACGCTGCTGCCCACGGCCGGAACCACCACGACCATCCACGGTGCGGTAAGTACCGGCACTGTGCCACGCCATGCGAATGAACAGCCCAATATAGCTGCCCCAGTCGGCTGGCCACCAGGATTGAGAGTCGGTCAGAATAGCGCGGATATCCGCTTTTAACGCCGGGTAATCCAGCTTGCTGAACTCGTCGCGGTAGTTGAAGTTTTCACTGAGGGGATTGGAACGGTTGGAGTGCTGATTTAACAGGTCGACACGTAACATATTTGGCCACCAGTCGCGGTTGGTTGTTCCGCTCCCCGCGCCACGTGCCAGTACGCTTTTTTCTTCAGACGCCCCGTGATGAAAGGGGCACTTGCCTGACGCTGCTGCATTATCGTTATTGTCGTGCGTGCTCATTTTTCGGCTCCGTTTGCTTCACATTGTCCGGTAAAGATAACCGTACCTTGTGAAAGAATATATTTGGATGAACCGAAGGTTTTGATAGTTACTGTCTTTCAAGCGCAGCGTGTGACATGACGCACAGAAAGCAGGGTTTTATCGTCAGTTGCGCATAATTTCGTCACTAAAACAGGTGTCGTTTGCAGCCAGTTGTCCCTAAATGCGCACCCTGCAGTCACTGGAGTGTTGCAGGGTCGCCATTTAGGGTGGCCGTGACAAAATTAGCTGCCGCGATAGGTTGACCACGACCACGGTGAGATCAGAAACGGCAGATGATAATGGCTGCCCGCCGAACCAATCACAAAATCAATCTGTGCACTGACGTACAGCGCATCGCGTCCGTCAGCAGCGAAATAGTCACCGATCTCTGCGGTCAATCGATAATGGCCCGGTGCTAACGGCTCGGGCGTTAAATCTTTAATACGGCCATCGCTATCGGTTTCCCCCTCCGCCATCGGCAACCAGCCTTCCGGGCTGTTCTGCTCCAGGGATATGGCCACGCCGATAGCGGGTTTACCCAGCGCGGTATCCAGAATGTGAGTGGTAATGGTGCTCATACAATGCTCTCCTTAAGCCGTAACAGGGTGATTTCACGCAGTTGCGTCAGCGCTTCCTGCTGCTCTGTCTCTGCATCATTGTTGAGCCTGCGCTGCAATTCCGCCAGCATCTCCTCGCCACTCCGCCCTTTGGCACGAATCAAAAACACCCGGTTGAAGCGCTGTTCATAGGATTGATTGCCCGCCAGCATGGCAAATTGCAGCGCGCCATCGGCCTGCTGCATCGCCGACTGCTCATTGCGTGACAATACTGCCTCTATACCCGCGCCCGCGGCTTTTTCACCAATACGGGGGTGAGCGCGTAATGCTTGTTCCAGTTCGGCACCTTGCCAGCGCTTTGCCAGTGTTTCAGCGGTCGTATAGAGCGCTTCCACATCCGCAAAAGGCCGTGCGGCCACCAGCGCCTGCTGCCAGTCAGGAATTGCCACGCAGTGGGCTATCGCTGTGTGTGCCTCATTGGGCGTGGCATCGTTAAACACCGCTAACTCCATGCAACGGCTCCTTAAGCCTGTGCCAGATCGTTGACCGCTTGCAGATAAGCCTGCACGCCCAATGCCACATCGGCTACCTGCACGGACTCGGCTGGATGATGGCTAATACCGCGATAGTTGCGCACGAACAGCATACCCACTGGCCAGCGATCGGCGATCGCAATCGCGTCGTGCCCTGCGCCGCTTGGCAAAGAAACGCTGCGGCCCTGTACGGTTTCCACCGCATGGCTCAGCGCCTGTTGCAAACGTGCATCACAGGCGGTTGCCGCAATACGGTAATATTCGCTAGCGGTAAAAGTCAGTCCACGCCGCAAGGCAATCGCTTCGGCTTGTGTCAGCAGCGCGGACAACAGGCGCTCCAGCGGCTCATCCTGCGGCCCACGCACATCCAGTGAAAACTGCACTTCACCGGGGATAACATTCACGGCGCCCGGCAAACAGCTCAGGGTGCCGACCGTGGCCACCAGTTGTGGATCTTGCTCGGCAGTGGTGTGCTCAACAAACACCATCCACTCGGCGGCGGCGGCCAGTGCGTCTTTACGATGGGTCATCGGCACCGTGCCAGCGTGGCCCGCTTCACCGATAAAGCTGCAATTCAAACGACGCGCGCCGTTAATCGCGGTCACAACGCCAAGCGCCAAATCTTCCTGTTCCAGACACGGCCCTTGTTCAATGTGCAGTTCAAGGTAAGCCGCAATGTCGTTGACGTCGCGTGCTGCCTGCAAAATGTTGGCAGCGTCCAGACCGAGATCCTGCATCGCTTCCGCCACAGTTATACCGTTTCCATCCGGATGCGTGACCCAACTCTCGGGCCATGTGCCGGTAATACCCCGGCTGCCCAACAGCGTGATGCCAAAGCGCGTGCCCTCTTCATCGCCGAACCCGACAATCTCAATCGCCAGCGGTAAGCGCAGCTGACGATCGTGCAGCCACTGTACGGTTTCAATAGCACTCAGCACACCCAGCATGCCGTCATAGCGCCCGGCATTGCGCACCGTGTCCAGATGAGAGCCCAACAGCAGCGCCTGCGCGCCGGGTTCAGCAGACTCATAACGACCGCAGATATTGCCCACAGCATCTTGCCAGGTGGTCATGCCGGCCACCTGCATCCATTCTGCCACGCGGGCGTTGGCGCGGACCTGTTCAGGGGAGAGATAGACACGCGTCAGACCATCCTCACTTTCACTGATTTCAGCCAGGGCATCGCAGCGTGCCATGACGCGGGCAGCGGCGGACTGCGCCTCGCTGGCGGTCATCAGGCTTTTGCTCATGCGTGGCTCCCGTAATGATCCCACGCCGCCTGCATGGCCGCGCCTTGTGTCGAACGGTAACCCACATGGTTCAATACCGCTTCCAGCGCGCTCAGGGTTTGCATCACGCAATCTTTGCGCGCGTTGTAGCCCATGGTGCCGATGCGCCACACTTTGCCGTGTAGCGGGCCAAACGAGGTGCCGATCTCAATACCAAAATCTTCCAGCACCAATTTGCGCACCTGGTCGCCATTCACGCCCTGCGGGATCACCACGCCAAGCACGTTGTTCATCTTGTGCTTCAGGTCACCAAAGGTTTCGAGGCCCATGCCCTGAATACCTTTCAGCATCGCCTCGCCGTGCAACTTATGACGTGCAATGCCGTTATCCAGCCCTTCCTGCATCATCAAACGCGCGCACTCACGTGCACCAAACAGCGCGGTGGTGGCTTCGGTATGGTGGTTCAGACGTTCCGGCCCCCAGTAATCCATGATCATGCCGAGATCGAAATAGTTGGAGTAAATCATCTCCTCATCGCCATCCTGATGATCCGCAGTACGGATGCCCTCTTCCACACACTTACGTTTGCGGATCACCGCTTCCATCTGCGGGCTGAGGGTGATCGGAGAAGTACCCGACGGACCGCCAAGGCACTTCTGCATCCCGGCAGAGACCGCATCCAGTCCCCAGGCATCGGTTTCCAGCACGTTACCGCCCAGTGAAGCGGTGGCATCGGTATAGAACAGCACGCCATATTTCTGGCAGATGGCGCCGAGTTGTTCCAACGGCTGCAGCATGGTGGTGGAAGTATCACCCTGCACCGTCAGCAGCAGGCGCGGCTGCACTTTTTTGATCGCGTCTTCAATTTGATCGGGGGTGAACACTTCGCCCCACGGCACTTCAATAGTGTGCACTTCGGCGCGGCAGCGGCGGGCAATCTCACACAGCAGATGGCCAAAGCGGCCAAACACCGGCACCAGCACTTTGTCGCCCGGACGGATAGCCGAGAGCAGAATCGCTTCGATACCGGCGCGCGAGGTGCCGTCAATCAACATGGTCCAGCGGTTTTCGGTACGAAATACACCACGATACAGCGCCATCACTTCATTCATGTAGTGCGTCATCGCCGGATCGTACTGACCCAGCAGCTGGCTCGACATGGCGCGCAGGACACGCGGATCGGCGTTGATAGGACCAGGGCCCATCAGCAGGCGTTGTGGTGGATTAATTTGCGAAAACTGACTGATATCCATGTGCTATTCCTTTTGAAGACTTAAAGACGGACGGTGGAGATAAACTGTTTAAGCTCGGCGGTCTGCGGATTGGCAAACAGCGTTTTGCTGTCACCCTGCTCCCAGACACGGCCCTGATGCATAAACACCACGCGATCGCCCACATCACGGGCGAAGTTCATTTCATGTGTAACGAGGATCAAGGTCATGCCCTCGGCAGCCAGCTGTTCCAGCACCTTCAGCACTTCGCCCACCAGTTCAGGATCGAGCGCTGAGGTGATCTCGTCACAGAGTAATACTTTCGGCTGCATCGCCAGCGCACGGGCAATCGCCACGCGCTGCTGTTGTCCACCGGATAAATTGGCCGGGTAGTAGTTGATGCGTTCGCCGAGGCCGACTTTCTCCAGCATCTGCGTCGCCAGCTCGCGACATTCGGCTTCGCTTTTCTTCAGCACCCGGCGCGGCGCCAGCATCACGTTTTCCAGCGCGGTCATGTGCGGGAACAGGTTGAAGTTCTGGAACACCATGCCCACCGAGCGGCTGATTTCACGCGCCTGGGATTCACGGTCGGTGATCGTCATACCGCCGAGTTTGATGCTGCCTTCCTGGTAGCCCTCCAGTCCGTTCATGCAGCGCAGCAAGGTACTTTTGCCCGAGCCGCTGCGGCCGATGATCGAAATCACCTCGCCGTTGTCGATATCCAGATCGACACCTTTCAGGACGTGGTTGTCGCCGTAGTACTTCTGGACCTGATTAATGGTGATGAGCGGCATTGAATTTTTTCTCCAGGTACTGGCTGTAACGCGACAGCGGATAACACATCAGGAAGTAACCCAGCGCCACCAGGCCAAATACCTTAAAGGGCTGATACGTCACATTGTTCAAAATAGTGCCGGCTTTCGTCAGCTCGACGAAACCGATAATCGAGGCCAGCGCGGTGCCTTTAATCACCTGAACGGCAAAGCCTACGGTCGGCGCAATGGCGATGCGAATCGCCTGCGGTGCCACCACGCGAAACAGCGTTTGACCAAAAGTCAGTCCGAGGCAACGCGATGCTTCCCACTGGCCCTTCGGCAGCGCACGAATACTGCCGTGCCAGATATCCACCAAAAATGCGCTGGTGTAGAAAGTTAATGCCAGCGAAGCGGCGGTCCAGGGCGCCACATCAATGCCAAACAGCCCGACGCCAAAGAAGGCGAGGAACAGCTGCATCAACAACGGCGTGCCCTGAAACAGTTCGGTGTAGCAGCGAATCAGGCGCGTCAACCATGGGCGCTTCAGCAGGCGTAAAAACAGCAGCGGTAAGGTCACCAGCGTGCCGCCAAAAAAGGCCACCAGCGACAGTAAAATCGTCCAGCGCGCCGCCAGCAGCAGGTTGCGAAGGATGTCCCAGTCAGTAAAGGTTGTCATGCGGGCTGCGCTCCAAACCATTTACGCCCCATCGCCAGCAGCAGCTGTCGCATGGCAATCGACAACGCCAGGTAGATCAACGTGGTCACCAGATAGACTTCAAAACTCAAGAAAGTGCGTGACTGAATCAGATTGGCGGCGAAGGTCAGCTCTTCGTACGACACCTGCGACACCACCGATGAACCCAGCATCACAATGATGCATTGGCTGACTAGCGCCGGATAAATACGTTGCAGCGACGGCGGCAGAACCACGCGGATAAAAGTCTGCGTGCGGGTCAACCCCAGCACACGGCCCGCTTCCCACTGCCCTTTCGGCGTCACCTGAATCCCGGCGCGGATAATTTCAGTGCTGTACGCGCCAAGGTTAATCAACATCGCCAGCAGCGCTGCTTCGCCCGCCGTCAGTTTCAGACCAAGATTGGGCAAACCAAAGACGATAAAAAACAGCTGTA
This sequence comes from Candidatus Pantoea communis, assembly GCF_011752685.1. Taxonomy (NCBI): domain Bacteria; kingdom Pseudomonadati; phylum Pseudomonadota; class Gammaproteobacteria; order Enterobacterales; family Erwiniaceae; genus Pantoea; species Candidatus Pantoea communis. The sequence continues at coordinate 21,544 of NZ_VWXC01000008.1, read as the reverse complement.
CCACGAATGGCGTATTACGGATCAGTTCGACATAAACGCCCCAGATGCGACTCGCCCAGCTCGGTTTGCCACTGCGCAGTGCCGCGCCGAGAATCCCCAGGCTCACCCCGCCGACGGTGGCCAGCACCGTTATCTGAATCGTGACCCACAGCCCTGCCAGTAACTCTGGCCAGTGCGGCCAGAGATCTGCAAAATTGAGTTGCCCAATCATTGCGTTATGCGCCGAGGTTAGCTGGCAGTGGGGCTTTCAGCCACTCTTCTGACAGCTTGTTCAGCGTGCCGTCTTTAATGCCCTGCTCAATCAACACGTTCACTTTGTCTTTCAGCGCTGGCTCATCTTTCTTCAGGCCGATAAAGCACGGTGAATCTTTTAGCATGAACTGCGGCACCGGCGCTTTTTCTGCGTTCTGGCGCGCAATGGCAGCCACCACGAGGTTACCGGTCGCGACATACTGCACCTGACCTGACAGGTAAGCTGACAGCGTGGTGTTGTTATCTTCATAACGCTTCACCTGCGCATCTTTTGGCGCCACATCGCTCAACACCATGTCCTCCACTGCACCGCGCGTCACACCAATTGATTTGCCGCTCAATGCCGCCGCATCTTTCAGTGGCTCGCCTTTTGGACCAAATACGCCGAGGAAGAACGGCGCATAGGCACGGCTGAAATCGATCACTTTCTCGCGTTCGGCGTTTTTGCCCATGCTGGAGATCACCAGATCCACTTTATCGGTTTGCAGATAAGGCACGCGGTTGGCGCTGGAGACCGGGACGAGCTGCAACTTCAGTTTCATCTGCTTCGCCAGATACTTGGCCATGTCGATGTCATAGCCTTGTGGCTGTAAATCGGTACCGACTGAACCAAACGGCGGGAAGTCCTGCGGCACCGCAATGCGGATGACGCCACGCTTCTGAATGTCTTGTAGCTGATCGGCCATCGCACTGCCGACCTGAGCCATCAGCAATGCTGCGCCTGCGACTGCCAGTAAAACTTTTTTCATTATGCACCCCGGTGAGTTTATCGTGAAACAAAAGATTCTTGATAAAACGATTTGCAACTAATGTGCCAACCGCAGGGTGTGGGGCGCAAAGGGAAGAAAAACGAATAAACACGGAGTTTAAGGCGATAAAAACGGGCATTGCGCCCGTATTAAAATCCGATCAAAAAAGGTGCAAAGCACCAAAGTGGTGCCCACTATCGGTGTTCCAGTTCATCCAGTTGCTGATAAAGATCGGCAATTTGATGAATACGCTGACGGCCTTGCGACAGCATTTCATGCAGCAGTGCATTTGCCAGCAGGTTGATCAGACTCATCGCCGAGGCATAGCTATCAAAGGCGGAGACGCTATCGAGCGGCGCGCACAGCTGCCAGTGTGCCAGGGTGATAATGCCCTGTGCCTGCGGCTCGCACAGCGCCAGCACCGGGATGTTGCTCTGCTGTAGCTGCTGCATCAGCGGGCGGATGATGCGTGGACGGCGGCGGAAGGCCATCACGACCACAATATCTTCCGTTGTGATATCCACCAGCTCCTCGCCCAGCGTCTGGCCGGGTTGTGGTAACACATGTACCTGCGGACGCGCCTGCATCAGCTGCTGACGCAGGTGCAATGCCACCGGATAGGCGTTACGCATGCCGATAATAAACACCCGCTTTGCAGCACCCAGCGCCTGAATCACTTTGCCAAACTGCTGCGGGTCGATGCTGTTCACCCACTGCGTCAGGTTGGCCATCTCCTGCTTGTAATGACGCGACAGTAAGGTATTGCCCTGCACTGCATCGCGATTGTCGGTGAGGGGCATCCCGCTCTGACGCAGCGTACGCAGCTCATCACGCATGTCCTTGTATTTCTCATAGCCCAGACGTTTAAACAGGCGGCTGACTGTCGCCTTCGATACCCCGCTCAGCCGCGCCAGCTCGGCGCTGTTGTAGCTGATCAGGTCATCAAAATGGTCAAACACAAAATCGGCAATACGCTGCTCCTGCGGCGACAGTTGCGGATAGTGACTGCGAAGGCGTTCATCAAGCTGTTTCATCATTGGTCCTGTAACTTTCGTTTCATCACAAGCTAGCACAAATCGATCCACATTGATGTCCGACCAAAACTGGAACAGCTCTTGCTTTGATCACCTCACGGATTTGTAGGGGCTCCCATTACGGCGACCACTAACCCAATCCCCCTACAAAAGAATCAATGATGATGAGTTCACTATGATACAGAGCAACATGGCCCCGCTCGGTATGGCCGTCACCCCACATCATCTCGCCAGTGAAAGCGCACTGGCGGTTTTACGCGAAGGCGGCAACGCGATTGAAGCGATGGTAGCGGCAGCGGCCACTATCGCGGTTGTCTACCCGCACATGAACGGCTTGGGTGGCGATGGCTTTTGGTTAGTCGTGCCGCCCAATGGCGATCCTATCGCTATCGATGCCAGTGGCGCAGCAGGCTCACTCGCCCACCTCGACTTCTATCACGGCGAAAGCCATATTCCGCATCGCGGTCCTAAAGCAGCGCTCACCGTAGCAGGCACGGTGAGTGGCTGGCAGGAGGCGTTAACGCTAGCTGAAGAGCTAGGTTCTGCGCCGTTGCCGTTAGCCCGTTTGCTGCGTGACGCCATTCGCTATGCTGCCGATGGCATTCCTGTTACCGCATCGCAGGCTGCCGCCACTGCCGCAAAGCAACATGAATTGCTTGATCAACCCGGCTTCGCTGCGACCTTCTTGCCTGACGGCACCGTGCCTGGTGCCGGTAGCCGTTTTACCCAGCCCGCGCTTGCCAATACACTTAGCGTGTTGAGTGAACAGGGTCTGGAGAGTTTCTATCGCGGCGAACTGGCCCACCATCTGGCACGTGAAATGACCGCGCTGGGCATGCCGATCACCCTGGAAGATCTTCAGAAACAGCACGCGCGCCGCTGCACGCCGCTACATCTGGCACACAGCGAGGGCGACATCTGGAATATGACGCCACCGACGCAAGGTTTGGTATCGCTGGCCATTCTGGGCATCACCGACCGGTTGAACATGGCAGAGGCGGATGAGGCACAAACTGTGCACCGCATTGTTGAGGCCACCAAAAAAGCCTTTGCCTTGCGCGACGAACACATCACCGATCCGCGCCATATCGACTTCAATGTGCAAGACCTACTGAACGCCGATCATCTTGCCACACTGGCAACGCAAATTAATGACCAACAAGCCGCGCCGTGGGGAACCGGGCGAGGTCCTGGCGATACCGTATGGATGGGGGTGATGGACAGCAGCGGGCTGGCCGTTTCCTTTATCCAGAGCATTTATCACGAATTTGGCAGCGGCGTCGTGTTACCGGGTACAGGCATTACCTGGCAAAACCGCGGTGCAGCCTTTAGCCTGCAACCGGGCCATCTGCTGGCGCTGGAACCCGGTAAACAACCGTTCCATACCTTAAATCCAGCGGCTGCGCGCCTGAAAGATGGCCGCACGATGGTTTACGGATCAATGGGGGGCGATGGCCAACCACAAACGCAGGCGGCGATTTTTACCCGCCACGTGATTCAGGGACAGCCACTACAACAGGCGGTCAGTGCACCGCGCTGGTTGCTGGGGCGAACCTGGGGACAATCCTCTGACTCTCTCAAACTCGAAGCGCGCATGTCAGCAGAAACGGTGCAGCAGTTGCGCGAACTCGGCCATGACGTTGAGCTGTTGCCTGATTTCAGCGAAGTCGTCGGCCACGCTGGCGCCATCGTCAGACACAATAACGGCATGCTGGAAGGTGCCTTCGATCCACGTAGCAACGGCAGCGCAGCCGGCTTTTAAAGGAAACCATCATGCATTCGCAACCGGACTGGGCGGCTTATATCGCTCAAATGGAACAGATTCTGGCTCTGGAGCTGGACGAAGCACGTCGCGCTGAATTGCTGGTGCAGTTCAATCGCATCGCCGCCATGGCTGAACCGCTCATGGCTTTCCCGCTGGATGACCGGCTGGAAGTGGCAGGAGTGTTTCATCCATGAAACTGGCATCGTTATCCATCAAAGCGCTCAATCATGCGCTGAATCAAGGTGATATTAGCGCCCGTGAAGTGGCGCAACAGACGTTGAACGCCATTGAAGAGCACAATCCTGCACTCAATGCGTGGACCGAAGTCACCGGTCAGCGTATGTTGCGCGAGGCGGATCAGGTCGATTTGCAACGCCAGCGCGGTGAAGTATTGCCTGTGCTGGCGGGTATTCCTTATGCGGTTAAAAACCTGTTTGATGTCGCCGGTCACAGCACCCTTGCTGGTGCCAGCTTATTCAGTGAACGTGCAGCGGCCCGCGAAGATGCGTGGGCGGTGAGTCGACTGCGTCAGTCCGGTGCACTGCTCTCCGGCATGCTGAATATGGATGCCTACGCTTACGGCTTTACCACCGAAAACACCCATTATGGCCCGACCCATAATCCACGCGATTTGAGCCGCGTGGCCGGTGGTTCCTCAGGCGGCTCGGCGGCGGCTGTCGCGTCAGGCTTAGTGCACTTCTCACTGGGCACCGATACCAATGGTTCGATCCGCGTGCCGGCCTCGTTGTGCGGTATCTATGGACTCAAACCGACCTTTGGTCGCTTATCGCGCAGTGGCAGCCATCCTTTTGTCGCCAGCCTCGATCATATCGGTCCGTTTGCTCGCTCGGTAGAAGATTTGAGTCTGGTGTACGATGCGCTGCAAGGTCACGATGCCAGCGATGCTTTCCAGGCTGCGCAGGCGAAGGAACCGGCCAGTGACGGATTAGTAAAAGGCGCAGAAGGCATACGTAGCGCAGTGTTGGGTGGTTTCTTTTCGACCTGGTGCAGCGAAGAAGCGCGTGCCGCCGTGCAAGTGGTGGCACAAGCGCTGGATGCCAGCGAAGCCGTCACGTTAGCCAACGCGGAAATTGCCCGTTCAGCGGCCTTTATCCTCACCGCCTCAGAAGGCGGCAATCACTATCTGCCCGCTTTGCGCAATATGCCCGAGCAATTCGAACCGAACTCTCGCGAGCGTCTGCTGGCCGGAGCGATGCTGCCTTCCGCGTGGTATGTGCAGGCGCAGCGCTTCCGCCGTCATTTCCAACAGCAGGTGTTACCGCTGTTTGAACAATTCGATGTCCTGATTGCGCCGGCGACCCCTTGCACCGCGACCACCATTGGGCAAGAGACGATTCATATTAACGGCCAGGATTTGCCGACGCGCGCCAGTATGGGCATGTTAACGCAGCCAATTTCCTTCCTCGGCTTGCCGGTCTGTACCGTGCCTTTGCAAACTGCCAGCGGATTACCGATTGGCTTACAGTTAATCGCAGCACCGTTTAAAGAACATCTTGCACTGCGCGCCGCCTGGGCACTGCAGCAGCAAGGGTTGACCCTGCCACAAACTACCCTGATGGATGCGTAACCATGACACCTGAACATATTGATCGTCCTGCTGTGCTGGCTGAGGTGACCGCTGCGTTTTATCGCTATGAAGAAGCGCTGATCAGCAACAATGTTGATGTGCTGGATGAATTGTTTTGGCACGACGATCGCACCGTGCGTTTGGGCGCAGGGGAAAATCTGTATGGCATTGATGAGATCCGTGCATTTCGCGCTGCCCGTCCATCGAAGGGATTGGCGCGCACGCTACGTAATACGGTGATCACCACCTTTGGAGATGACTACGCGGTGTGCAGTACTGAGTTTACGCGTGAAGGCGTGGAGAAGATGGGTCGCCAGCAGCAAACATGGGTGCGCATGCCTTATGGGTGGCGGATTGTCGCGGCGCAGGTGAGTTTAATGAGCTAGCGGGGTAAACCGGCGCTCGTCAGTAAGACTTAACTCGCGTGGTCAGGGCCGGTACGACAGTTCATGTCGTACCGGCCAAATGTGTCGGCGCGGAGTATCGCTGGTCGTTAAACAGCAGGAGCCGGGTGCGTCTCCATCCAGTGATCAGCGATTTGCTGGCGCGTACAAACCCACACATTCTCATGCTGCTGGATATGGTCAAGGAAACGCTGCAAGGCACGGAATTTGCCCGGGCGGCCCAGCAGTCGACAGTGCATGCCAATCGACATCATCTTCGGCGCGGTGTCGCCCTCTTCATACAACACATCAAAGGTGTCACGCAGATAGACAAAGAACTGCTCGGCGGTATTAAAACCCTGTGGCGAGGCGAAGCGCATATCGTTACATTCCAGCGTATAAGGAATGATCAGATGCGGTTTCACCGTGCCATCCTGGCACGTCACCTGCGTCCAGAACGGAAGATCGTCGCCGTAATAATCACTGTCATAACTGAAGCCACCGTTCTCCACCACTAAGCGGCGCGTATTCGGGCTGTCGCGGCCGGTGTACCAGCCGGTGGGTGCTTTACCAAACAAATCGCGCAGCACATCCACCGCCTGCTGCATATGCTGGCGTTCAGTTTTAGCATCCATCGACTGATAATGGATCCAGCGCCAGCCATGGCTGACTACGTCGTAATCCGCGACTTTGATGGCGTCCACAATCTCCGGATGACGCGCCAGCGCCATCGCCACGCCGAAAACCGTTAATGGCAATCCGCGCTTCTGGAACTCGTTGTGAATGCGCCAAAAGCCTGCGCGCGAACCGTATTCATAGAGAGAATCCATCGACATATGGCGGTCGGCGTAACTGGCGGCGCCAATGATATCGGACAGGAATTGTTCAGATCCTGCATCGCCGTGCAGCACATTGTTTTCTGCGCCTTCCTCGTAATTGAGGACAAACTGCACCGCCACTTTGGCGTTGCCCGGCCACTGCGCGTGCGGCGGATGGTTAGCATAACCAATCAGGTCACGCGGGTAGTTTTTGTTGAAGCTGTACTCTTTCTTTTCAGATACATCACTCATTCTGTAAATTCCTTAGTCAGTCCTCAACCAGCACTTAGTTTAGGTGCTGAAATGCGCCGCTGAGCGGTTTTTCAATCGGGTAATCTAAATCGCCATGTTTGCTGGTACCCAAGCCCAGCGCCACCAGTGATTCCACCATTTTTACCGCCGCGCTTACGCCATCAATCACCGGCAGACCCAGCTCTTTAGTCAGCTCCTGTGCCAGTGAGGCCATTCCGCCACAGCCCAGCACAATCGCGCCGCTGCCATCTTCGCGTTTTGCCTGAATACAGTGCTGGCGCACTTTTTCCTGCGCCACGCCGCTGCCATCTTCCAGCGCCAGCACCGGGAGATCGATAGCGTGCAACGCCGCACAATGATGGGTAAAGCCATACTGCTGCAGCAGATGGCGGGCAATCACCAGGGTGCGCGGTAGCGTGGTGACAATTGAAAAGCGCGTCGCCACCAGCGTTGCCGTGTGCATGGCGGCTTCCGCAATACCAATCACCGGACCGTTGGCCAGTTCTCGCGCGGCCAGTAAACCCGGATCGCCGAAGCAGGCAATGATGTGGCCACTCACGCCCTGTGCTTTGCCGAGCCTGACCTGTTCCAGTACGCCGATCGCCGCAATCGCTTCATCGAAATGCCCTTCAATCGATGGCACGCCCTGGCTTGGACACACCGCCAGAATTTCAGTTCCTGGTGCCGCTACCGCACGTGCGGCTGCACCGATGGTTTCTGTCATCGCCAGGCTGGTATTGGGGTTGATCACCTGAATCAGGCTCATGATGCGGCTCCATTGTGACCGGAAAATAACCGGGTGAAGTCGGGTAAGGTTTCGCCGCTGCGCTCAAAATGCAGGCTGGCCACGATGTGTTCGAAGTGATGCTGCAGTGCGGCGGTAAGCGCCGGCAGATCTTTCTGCCGCAACAGATCCACCAGCCGATCGTGATGATCGCAACGACACCCGCGCTGCCAGGGCGCACCATAGGCGGCAATCACTAATGATGAGCGCTGTGTCAGGCGCGTCACCATATCCGTCAGTACCTGATTACCGGAAATCGCCTGTAGCTGAATATGAAAAGCCGCAGAGAGCCGAATTGCCGCCGCACCATCGTGCTGTTCGTGAGCCTGCTGCTCTTCCTCAATGAGTGTGCTCAGGGCTGCAAGGTGTGGTGGCTGAACGTGAGCCAGCACCGCGGGCAAATTGGCGCACTCGAGTAAGCTGCGTGTGGCAAAGATATCGCGCGCCTCGTCAACGCCCGGCGTGGCCACTTGTGCACCACGCCTGGGCGACAAGGTGATCATTTGCACCGCCGCGAGGCGTTGTAGCACCTTGCGAATGCCGGTTCGGCTCACACCAAAGACTTCTGATAGCGCCTCTTCTGGCAATTTGCTGCCCGGCGGCAGCTGATGTTCAACAATGGCAGTGAGTAATGCCTGATAGATGGGTTCGTCGCGATCATTCAGATCGGCAGCCGTTTTCTGGCCTGTTTCGCTCTTCATTACCTGCTCCGGTAAGTGTCTGTGCACAGCACATCGTATACGTGAAATTAATTTTTTGTATACAAGAAATCAATTCTGGCCTGGATCCTGCAATACCGTTTCACGCTGTGATTATTTTTCCCATGTTGTTAGAGGAGCAGGTTTCATGCCAAATCATTCTGAAGTGACCTCCGGGGTGGCCTCTGGCGCCAACGCCCACTACAGTCCACGCCTGTGTAATGAAGATCTGGCGCCCACGCGCGACCAGAACTGGTCGTGGTATAACATTTTCTCTTTCTGGATGTCGGATGTGCACAGCATGGGTGGCTATGTGGTCGCCGCCAGCTTCTTTACGTTGGGACTGGCGAGCTGGCAGGTGCTGCTTTGTCTGCTGGTAGGTATCTGCATCGTACAGCTGTGTGCCAACCTCGTCGCCAAACCGAGCCAGATGGCGGGCGTGCCTTACGCGGTGATTTCACGTCAGGCATTCGGCGTGTTTGGTGCCAATATCCCCGCGGTGATTCGCGGCCTGATCGCTTTCGCCTGGTATGGCATTCAAACCTATTTAGCGGCTAATGCGCTGATGCTGGTACTGCTGAAGTTCTTCCCTTCATTAAGCGGGATGACGCAAAGCAGCTGGCTGGGGTTATCTCAACTGGGCTGGTGCTGCTTCGGCGTGATGTGGTTCCTGCAGGCCATGGTGTTCTGGCACGGCATGAGCGCGATTAAACGCTTTATCGATGTGGCGGGTCCGGCTGTCTACGTGGTGATGGTGGCGCTGGCGGGCTGGATTGTATACAAAACCGGCTTTGACGGTATCTCCTTTACGCTGGCCAGCAAGCAGTTAAGCACTGGTGAGCAAACCTGGCAGATGATCACCGCCACCGCATTAGTGGTCTCTTACTTCTCTGGCCCATTACTCAACTTTGGTGACTTCTCTCGCTACGGTAAAAGCATGGGGGAAATCCGCCGGGGGAACCGCTGGGGCCTGCCGTTTAACTTCCTGCTGTTCTCGATTGTCACCGTGGTGATCGTGTCAGGTACCCAATCGCTGTTCGGCCGCATGATTACCGATCCCATTGAGACCGTGAGCATGGTTGGCAATGATGTCGCCGTCGCGATTGGTTTACTCACCATGATTATCGCCACTATCGGCATCAACATCGTGGCGAACTTTGTTTCCCCGGCTTTCGACTTCTCAAATTGCTCACCGCAGAAAATCAGTTTCCGTACCGGTGGAATGATTGCCGCAGTGGGTTCTGTTCTGCTGACGCCATGGAATCTGTTCCAGTCACCGGAGTTGATTCATTACACGCTGGATGTGCTGGGCTCCTTTATCGGCCCGCTGTTTGGCATTTTGGTGGCCGATTTCTATCTGATTAAGCGCAGCAAGGTTTACGTGGACGACCTGTTTGATGACACACCAAAAGGACGCTACTGGTATCGCGGTGGCTTTAACCCGAAAGCGATTGCCGCACTGCTGCCGTCGGTAGGTATTTGCCTGGTGATCAGCTTTATTCCGTCACTGCATGCCGTGGCAAACTTCAGCTGGTTTATTGGTGTGGCATTAGGTGCAGGTTGCTATCGCTGGCTGGCTCGCGCCGATCGTGAAGTCTCAGTGGGCACCTATCGTCAGGAAGTGGCGGTGCAGAAGGATTGATCTGATGATCAGGTTGGCGCCGATGCCAGCCTGAAAAAGCAAAAAGCCGATGCATTTCTGCATCGGCTTCTTTAATGATTGGCGGAACGGACGGGGCTCGAACCCGCGACCCCCTGCGTGACAGGCAGGTATTCTAACCAACTGAACTACCGCTCCGCGCTTTGTTCCCCGTCGAGAACGAGGCGAATATTAATGGCAGCCTTATGAACCGTCAATGCTTTTTCTGAGGGAATGAATCGTTTGCCGATTTTTTCAGCTTTACGTTGCTTTTCCACGCAAAATCAGCCCATTCAGGCCCGCCACAGGCAGCTTCCGCCCTTCTTCAACACTAAATCCAGACGGCTTTCATGTGCGATAATCTCATCATCGCTGGCGTTGACCACGCGTAATCCTGAACTCGGACGCACGATGCGCTGAATGTTATCGCCGGTATTTTGGCTGCTCTGATCGCCTTCCGCCGAGAAAGCCAGCGAAGTTTGGCCGCCCGTCATCATCAGGAACACTTCAGCCAGAATTTCGGCATCGAGCAATGCGCCGTGCAGCGTACGTTTGCTGTTGTCGATTTCGTAGCGATTACACAGTGCATCGAGGCTATTGCGCTTGCCTGGATACATTTTACGCGCCATCGCCAGGCTATCTGTCACCTGACAGAAGGTGTCGGTTTTGCCGATACCGCGCTTAAGCATGCCAAACTCATAATCCATAAAGCCGATATCGAACGACGCGTTATGGATCACCAGCTCTGCACCACGGATGTATTCGAGGAATTCATCGGCGATGTCTGCAAACATCGGCTTATCGGCAAGAAACTCATCGGCAATACCGTGAACGCCGAAAGCTTCCGGATCCACCAGCCGATCGGGCTTGAGATACATATGGAAGTTGTTGCCGGTCAGGCGACGGTTAATCACCTCAACCGCACCGATTTCAATGATGCGATGTCCTTCATAGTGCACACCGATCATGTTCATGCCGGTGGTTTCGGTATCGAGGACGATCTGGCGGTTATTTGCAGTGCTCATAGGACTCGTTTTATGTCAGACTTGGCGTTTTGTCAGAAGGAAGTCTACCAGAGATGCGCAAACAGGTAGAAATATTCACCGATGGATCCTGCCTGGGCAATCCCGGCCCCGGCGGTTACGGTGCCATTTTACGTTATGGCCCACATGAAAAAGAGTTCAGCGCCGGTTATCGACTCACGACAAACAACCGCATGGAAATGATGGCGGCGATTGTGGCGTTAGAGGCGCTAACGCAGCCCTGCGAAGTGGTGCTCAGCACCGACAGTCAGTATGTGCGCCAGGGCATCACCAGTTGGATCCATAACTGGAAAAAGCGCGGCTGGAAAACGGCCGATAAAAAGCCGGTGAAAAATGTCGATCTCTGGAAGCGACTCGATCTCGCGCTCAGCCACCATGAAATTAAGTGGGAATGGGTAAAAGGTCACGCCGGTCATCCGGAAAACGAGCGCTGCGACGAACTGGCACGCAGCGCAGCCGGTCATCCGACGCAGGATGATGTCGGCTATCAGGTCGAATCCTGATCCTTCACTTCACGAAATTGCCGGGTGGCATTCACCGTTTGTCTGACCTGCGCTTTGTTTAAGCTCTTCTTCGCTTTGGTGGGCGTTAATGGGAATGTTCGTTTGCGTGCCACCACAATGTTCAGACATCCCAGCGCGGGCAGGTGCGCACTGATCACTTTGCCGCCCTGCCGATGCCACGGCACCACTTGAAAACGGGTGCGATAGACCACTTCATAGTTGAGCAGGCTGAGCCAGTCGAGCAAGCGTACCTGGCTGAACATGCGTCCGCTCCATGGCGCACGGGCGTGCAAACCCGGGATACCTTTGCTGATCCCCAGCAAGCTGAACGGGTTGAACCCGCTGATAATCATCCAACCATCGTCAATCAGGACGCGATCCACTTCTCGTAACACGCGATGGGGATCCTGACTCCATGCCAGGGTATGCGCCATCAAACAAGCATCAATCGATTTCGCTTCAAAAGGTAATTGCGTGGTATTGGCGATCACCTGCAAGTCATCGCCCTCAATGCCCACATTTACCTGATGCGATATGGCACACTGACGGGTATTGATTTCTGCGCTGAGGCTGCCAAGTTTAAGCATATGAAAGCCATACAGCTTTCCAAGGTAAGGCTGCAACTGCTGCGTGAGTGCATCGCGAAAATAATCGCCCCATGGCATATCGCGCCAGGAGCGCGGCGCAGTCAGAACCTGGCGTGTTTTCGCTGGCTTCATGCTCTACCATTATCCTTTTTCTACGACCTGAGAGGTGTTTATGAATCTTACCAGTATTCCCGCGTTGCAGGATAACTACATCTGGACACTGACGGACGATGATAAAAACTGTCTGATCGTCGATCCCGGCGAGGCTCAACCGGTGCTGGATAAAATCAGAGTCAACAAGTGGCAACCGGTGGCCATTTTACTCACGCATCATCATCACGATCATGTCGGCGGTGTCGCCGAATTATTGCAACACTATCCCGATATCGCGGTTTACGGACCAGAGGAAACCGCGGATAAGGGGGCAAAACATATCGTCGCCGAGAATGATGAATTTACCCTGCTTGGGCTAGATTTCCGTGTCATCGCAACACCCGGACACACTTTAGGACATATCTCATATTTCAGTTCACCTTATCTTTTCTGTGGTGACACGATGTTTTCTGGCGGCTGTGGAAGATTATTTGAAGGCACAGCAGAACAAATGTTTGATTCATTTCAAAAGCTTAATGAACTCCCCGCAGATACCCTGATTTGTTGCGCTCATGAGTACACTTTATCCAATATGAAGTTTGCTGCGGCTATTCTGCCTCATGACCCGAAAATTTTGGCAAGGTATCAGCAAATTAAGGACTTACGTGCAGAAAATCGCATTACTTTGCCAACAAAACTGGCACTTGAGCGGGATATAAATTTATTTCTCCGTACGCAAGATGCTGATTTACAAAAGGCTTTGGGGACTAATGTTGCTTCCTCCCCGTTATGGCAAACTTTCGCTGATCTACGCGAGAAGAAAGACCGTTTTTGATATTTAAGGTTGTGTTGTGTGTACCCCTAACGTATAGTTGCTCGTCTTTTAAGCGAACTATTGACACACACATGAAGGCTAAAGCGATCTTACTCGCCTCGGTCTTGCTGGTAGGATGTCAGGCATCAAGGAATGACGCCAATATCCCCGTACAGCATGCACAGAGCCTGTCTTCAGCTGGTCAAGGTGAAAATGGAAAGTACGGAGATCAATTATTATCGCAGCGCTGGCAGGATGATGGAACAAGCCTCGCAGAAGATACCGATCTCTGGAATCACATTAGTGACGAGTTGAAGATGGGGATTCCGGAAAACCCCCGGATCCGCGAACAAAAAACAAAGTTTTTAAAAAATAAGAGCTATCTCCACGATGTAACATTACGGGCAGAGCCGTACATGTACTGGATTGTCGAGCAGATACAGAAACGTAAAATGCCGATGGAACTGGTACTGCTACCCATAGTGGAGAGCGCTTTTGACCCACATGCAACATCTTCTGCGAATGCCGCTGGCATCTGGCAGATTGTTGCACAAACGGGCAAAAACTATGGTTTGAAACAGAACCAATGGTATGACGGACGCCGCGATGTGGTGGCCTCGACCAAAGTTGCGCTGGATATGATGCAGCGTCTGAACGGTATGTTTGACGGTGACTGGTTGTTAACAGTGGCCGCCTATAACAGCGGTGAAGGACGCGTGCTGAAAGCGATAAAACAGAATAAGGCGCGCGGCAAGCCGACTGATTTCTGGCACTTATCGTTACCACGCGAAACCACGGTCTATGTACCTAAGATGTTGGCCTTGAGTGAAATCCTCAAGAACAACAAGCAGTACGGTATCAAATTGCCGACCCCGAACGAAAGCCGTGCTTTAGCACGTGTGGAAGTGGGACAGCAGATTGAACTGACGCAGGCTGCAGATATGGCCGGCATGTCGCTCAACAAATTGAAGAGCTTCAATGCGGGTTATAAAAACGGCACCACTGCGCCAAACGGACCGCACTATATTATGGTGCCTAAGTCCAACGTTGCTAAGCTGCGCAATTCACTGGCATCCGGTGACATTGCATCCGTGCAGCCTGTTGAAATGGCGAAAGTCAGTGCAGCAGGAAACAACTACACGGTACGTAAAGGCGACACCTTGTCAGCAATTGCTAACAAGCTTGGCGTCAGCGTCAGTGCACTGAAACAGCAGAACAACTTGCGTAGTGCTTCAGTACGCATCGGTCAGAAATTGACGGTGGGCGGCAAAGCAACGCAGTTGGCTGATAACGGCAACAGCATCACCTACCGTGTTCGTAAGGGTGATTCTTTTGCCAGTATTGCAAAACGTCATGGTGTGAACACCCAGGATGTTATGCGCTGGAACAGTGACGCTAAAGACATTCAGCCGGGCGATAAGCTCACGCTGTTTGTGAAGAATAGCGCAACACCTGATACCTAATGCGTCGAAAAGGCTGACTTTTGTCAGCCTTTTTCATTTTTATTACCTCAACGAGGTCGTGGCAACCTGTTATCTTTCTCCTCTCTCCTCATTCCCCTTCTGAAGACTTTTATCCCGATTAAAAACCCTTAGACGTGATGTTGGTCAAATATCCACCCGGAGCAACTTGTATGGTAGAAGCCAACCGATAGTGTTAACGAAAGGCGCCGCATTCGTAATTTAAATGTTACATGGCGTGCATTCACTCTATCGCTGAACCGTGAGTTCAGTGATTCGATAAACCATCGGTAGGATAAGGGTTGAGAATGAGCGATAGCCTTAACGAACAGCTTAAGGAAGCAGATAATGCTTCAGGGCAGCAAACGAACACGACAACACCACGCTGGTTACCACGTGCCCATCCTTTATCATGGGCCATGCTGGTCATCACGACACTTGCTATCTTGATGAACTCGATAGACCGTATCATCTTACCCACCCTATTGCCGGCAATAATGAAGGATTTCAATCTTAGTGAAGTGCAGGCTGGGTGGATTAACTCGCTAAGCTTCTTCGGTACGTTGTCCGGTGCGGTGCTATTTGGCCTGCTTTCCGATTATATCGGTAGCGGTTATCGCCGCTGCTATAGCTGGTGCCTGGCAGTTTTGTTGGAGATCATATCTGGTGTTGCTACAGCATTTTGCAAATCGCTGGGGGCATTTCAGGCGCTGCGTGTTTTTATGGGGATGGGTACCGGCGGCTCAGAGCCCATTAATGTGGCATTGCTTGGCGAGTGGTGGCAAAAAGAAAATCGAGGTTTCGCCATTGGCGTACATCACACCGGTTTTCCGCTTGGGCAATTCATTGGTCCGATTTTAATTGCTGCAATTTTAATGTTTGGTGATTGGCGCCATGCATTTCTGTTTATCCCTTTGATCGGATTAATCATCGTGGTATTGCAGTTGATTATAGGAACCAAAAAAAATCATCAACGCGTCTTTAACTGGATCGACGAACACAAACTGACTCGCCCGCTCGAAGCCAAACCGCAGAAATCCAGCCTGAAAAATTCCTTTAGCTGCCTTAAAAACCGTAATTGCCTGATGGCGATTGCACTGGTCTTTGGTTTTATCTGGGCTGAAATGGGGATTGCAAACTTCTTAACCCTTCAACTCACACGTGAGGTCGGTTTGGACCTATCCACCGCCGCCATCATTTCGGGTGCTTCGGGCATCACTGGCTGGATTGGTCAGATCGTTTGGGGCAGTTTTTCGGATAAACGCGGGCGTAAGACATCTCTGACGATCATTATCGCGGGCTGGATCCTTGCCTGTTCGCTCTGCATTTTTATTCATTCTGCCGCACTTGCCTGGGGAATCCTGATTTTTTGGGGGCTGTTCCGCAATTCGCCCTATCCTGTTGCGTATGCGCTGCTGATTGATTCTTCACCTCATGCAGCAGCTTCGAGCCTTGGATTGATGATTGGTTTGGCGGTGGGTATCGCTGGCATTCTGGTCGCCCCTGTTAGCGGCTGGATTATTCATACGTGGGGTTTCAGCGTGCACTATGCCGTAATCGTCGGGATGCTGCTGCTTTCTTGCATTCCCCTTGCCCTGCTCAAAGAAACGGTAAATGTGAATAAGTGAGGATGACATGACAGCTCTCTGGAAACAGATTCGCAGCAGCAAAATAATAGAACTTAGTCATTTACATCAAACCAGCATGCCCGTATGGCCGACACACCCGAAATTTATCCGTGCGGATAATGAAACTTATTCAACCGGCGATGGAAATTATAACTGCCAGATAATCATGGGGGATCATTGCGGGACCCATGTCGATGCTCCTTCACACTTTATTGAAGGCGGCAAGACAATCGAAGAGATTGATGTATGCCAGTTAATGGGCCGGGGCCTGCTGCTGGATATGCGACATATTGCGCCCTGCCACACTTTTGGTGTTAAGGATATTCAACTTTGGGAAAGGGACTTTGGCGCAATTGAGGCTGATGACATCGTCATTTTTCGCACAGGCTGGCATGAAAAATGGGCTCTTAAACCCGATCACAGCGCATTTCTGCAGGATTGGCCGGGGCTTTCTGCGGAAGGTGCTGCTTATCTGATTGCAAAAGGTGTAAAGGTAATTGGCACCGATGCCCTCTCGCTCGATGCCTTTGGCAATGCAGAAAATCCCGCGCATTTAGCTGTACTGGGTAACGATAATCTTATTATCGAAAATCTGGCTAACTTAGAGATGTTGCCTGCGCATTTTTGCTTTCTTGCACTACCACTTCGAATTGAGCGCGGGTCAGCCTCGCCGGTGCGGGCGATTGCGTTCATTGAGACTTAGCGGGCAAGCGCTGTTGGCGTGAACTCGACTAACAGTGGATTGTGATCAGAAGCGCGCGTGACCAGCACAGAAGCCTCGCTAACTTTCATATCACGGTAGAAGACAAAATCTAACGGACGGCCAAACGCTTTACGCCGATGGTCATCCGTGAAATTCACTTCGTGTAATGCCATCTCTTCGGCAAAGCGATACAGCGCGTTCATGCGCTGACGGCTCCAGGCATTGAAATCGCCGGCCATGATCACCGGTCCGCGATGATGTTGAATCTGTTCGCCAATCGGACCAAGTTGCTTGCTGTAGACATCCACGCCAAGGCTGAAATTCACCGCGTGGATATTGACCACCATCAGCATTTCGCCGGTCGGCAGTGGATAGGCCGTCACCAGCGCCGACTTAGCCAGGCGTAACAAAGGTTCGCGTTCACGCAGTGGACAGCAATACACAGGATGCGCAGAAGCGAGCGTCATCACGCCAGAGGGATGTTGGGGTAAGACGAAGGCAGGTACCTGATCGGCCGCCAGATAGTTACTGGTGGCGAATTTGACCAACTCAGGGGTGGTTTGTGCTTCCTGAAGTAAAACAAGGTGAGCATCTTTGCCGAAACCCTGCAGTACGGACATCCAATCAGCCCGCTGCTGCTTGAAGATATTCCAGACTAAAACCCGCAATGCAGGATCCGCAGGTAACGGTGCACCAGGCGGCAGCGCCTGTCCCAGATGCAACATCGCCCCGGGCGGAAATATCCGCTCTGCAGGCTGACCCGCTGTGTAACGCATTGCATATGTTTTCTTTCGCACTTTCCCGCCTGGCTGATTTACGACTACAACTTCACCTGACAGTTATAGGGATTTTAGGACAGGGTTTCAATTGGCGTTGTTAATTGTCGGAATTAGCTTCACAGCATATTACGGTAACAACCCGCCCTTTAGCGGGTTGTTGACCTCATTATTCCGTGGCAAATGCAGTACGGGGTTTGTCGAGCTGACCGCTCAGTCTTACCAGCAATAGCGCGATAAAAACAATGACAGCACCAACCCAGGGGGTTTGAGCCAGACCATAGTGTTCGACAATATGACCACCAACCAATGACCCTAGTGCAATCCCGATGTTAAACGCCGCGATATTCAGTCCTGACGCCACATCAACTGCACCAGGCGCATAGGACTCAGCCTTCTGCACCACATAGACCTGCAGGCCCGGTACGTTAGCGAAGGCAAAAATCCCCATCACTAGCACCGTTGCCAGCGCCATAAAGTGTGTATTAGCCGTAAACTGGAATATCAACAGCAATACCGCCAATGCGCTAAAGATTAGCGTTAATGCGGGTACAGCCCCGTGACGATCGGCCAACTTGCCACCCCAGATATTACCAATGGCTACAGAGATACCATACCCCAGCAGAATGACACTGACCGCTGTCGGGGAAAAACCGGCTAATGACTGCATCATCGGCGCCAGGAAAGTAAAGGCAGTAAACACACCGCCGTAGCCCAACGCGGTAATAGCATAGATTAATAGCAGGCGTGGGTTCACCATGACGCGCGCTTGCTGTGCCAAAGTGGTAACAGGTGGCTGCGCAACATTACGCGGTATCAGTACCATGCTGCTGACTAAAGCAATGACACCTAACAAGGAAACTGCGAGGAAACTTTCACGCCACCCAAAGTGCTGACCAATCAGCGTACCCAAGGGTACACCAGTCACCAATGCTACCGTCAGACCGCCAAACATAATGGCGATGGCACTTGCTGCCTTCTCTTTGCTTACCAGACTTGTCGCAATCGTCGAACCGACCGAGAAGAAAACACCGTGTGCCAATCCCGTTAGCAATCGAGCAATCACCAATGTCTCATAGTTCGGTGCCAACCAGGCGACCAGGTTGCCCAACGTAAAGAGCACCATCAGCCCTATCAGCAGTGGCTTGCGCGGCACTTTGCCGGTTAAAGCGGTCAGCACTGGCGCCCCCACGGCGACACCAAGGGCATAAATTGACACCAGCATTCCTGCGGAAGGCAACGTGATGTTAAGTTGTTCCGCAATCGTAGGAATAAGACCGACGATAACGAATTCTGTGGTTCCGATAGCGAAGGCGCTGATAGTCAGCGCCCAGAGTGCAAGTGGCATGATTGACTCCCATGAATGTTTTGATGGGCGTCATTATCGACTCATGCTTTAATGACAAAAAGATGCAAAGTGAGAATAGACTTTTGCCTCGGGGAGCATAATGAAAGCATCGTCGGATGAGTTGAAAGTTTTTATTGCTGTGGTCGAAAGCGGTAGTTTTAGCCGTGCGGCGGAACAACTGCAGATGGCGAATTCGGCGGTGAGCCGTACAGTTAAAAAGCTGGAGAATAAACTTGGAGTGGCATTACTCACGCGCACCACGCGTCAGCTCGCGCTCACTCAGGAAGGTGAGGACTACTTTAAACGCGTTCAGAAACTTATGCAGGAGATGTCGACCGCTGAAAATGAGCTCATGGAACGTCAGCAAGCTCCGCAAGGTCTTCTGCGCATAGACGCTGCCACGCCGGTCATTCTGCATTTGATTCTGCCGATGATTAAACCCTTCCGTGAGCGCTACCCCGACGTCACCCTGTCGCTGATTTCGTCTGAGAGTTTTATTAATCTGATTGAACGTAAAGTCGATGTGGCTATTCGCGCAGGCAACCTGACGGACTCAACCTTACGAGCACGTTTGCTGTTTATCAGCTATCGCAAATTGGTAGCAACTCCGGCTTATCTGGCGAAAAGGGGCGTCCCCATTTCGACATCAGATTTGATAAATCATGAATGCCTTGGTTTCGTAGAACCGCTGCGCCTGAACCGTTGGCCTGTTTCTGAGAATGGTCATGATCTTTATGACATCGTGCCGGGAATGTCCTCAAACAGCGGTGAAACCATTAAACAACTGTGTCTTGATGATCAAGGTATCGCTTGTCTCTCCGATTACATGGTAGACAGCGAAATCGCGGATGGAACATTTATTGAGGTGTTGCCGCAGCAGCGAGTACCCGTAGCGATGCCGTTCAACGCGGTCTATTACAGCGATCTGGGCGTTAGCCAACGAGCACGTGCTTTTATCGACTTTCTCAGTGAGTGGGTTAAGCAACAGCCCTGGCGAATGCAGGGCTGAATATTTCGTAACTTAATCCCAGTCCGGAGCCAACCCTTCAGGGCTAACCAACCGCTGCTGGCGATCCAGTGATGAGATGCTTTTCATATCCTCCACATCAAGCGTTAAGTTAGCAGCATCCATATTGCTGGCCAGATTATCGCGCTTAGTCGAAGAAGGGATCACGCTGAAGCCAGATTGCATCGCCCACGCCAGAACGATTTGTGCCGGTGTCGCCTGATGTTTGCGTGCAATCGCCTGGATGGTCGCATCCTTTAGTGCCTCACCGTAAGCCAAAGTCATGTAAGACGTGATGTGCATTCCTTGCTGCTTAGCAAATGCAACTACCTCGCTGTTTTGCAGGAAGGGATGGAGTTCAATCTGGTTGGTGGCGATATTTTCAATGCCAACTGCGGCAATGGCCTCTCTCATGAGCGCAATCGGGAAGTTTGATATGCCAATCTGGCGCGTCAGGCCCGCCTCTTTCGCTGCCATTAATGCCTGCATACTCTCTTTGACCGGGACTGCTGCGCCAGGTGAAGGCCAGTGAATCAATGTAAGATCAACATACTCGGTGCGCAGTTTTGACAGACTTTGCTGCAAACTCGGTATGAGTTTTTCAGCAGTGAGATTTTCGATCCAAATCTTGGTGGTAATAAAGAGTTGGTGACGATCTATTCCACTTTCAAAAATGGCCTGACCAACAGCAGCCTCATTTTCATAGATTTGCGCGGTGTCAATGGCACGATAACCCAGTTCCAGTGCTGTCTTTACGGAATGAATTACAACATCGTCTTGCAGGCGGAAAGTACCTAAACCAAGGGCAGGGATTGTCATGTTTTTCCTCATCGTTTTGTGAATGATTTCGATGGGGAACATTGTGGCAGCATTATTATTGCTGAAAAATCCGCTTATAAGCAGAAGAATATTGCGATTAAATCAACAATTGAACTTGAATTTTAGACATGAAAAAGCCCTGACTTATTAAGTCAGGGCTTATCAATTAAGTGGCGGAACGGACGGGGCTCGAACCCGCGACCCCCTGCGTGACAGGCAGGTATTCTAACCAACTGAACTACCGCTCCACCGATTCTGTACCAAAATCAGAAAACCGTTCTGACTTCGGGTGTTTCGCCCTTTCAGTGTCACCTGAAAGGTCACGACTCACGAATGAGTCTTAAATTGATGCCTGGCAGTTCCCTACTCTCGCATGGGGAGGCCCCACACTACCATCGGCGCTACGGCGTTTCACTTCTGAGTTCGGCATGGGGTCAGGTGGGACCACCGCGCTACAGCCGCCAGGCAAATTCCTGTGCTCTGTCCTGTGTCTTTTGTGCTGATGCTGCGTTGCTCTCCCTCGCGTAACTCAGTCACATACCTCAGTATGCTCCTTCGTTCCGTCTCGGTCGGCGCCTTGACTCAGCGCAAAATCCTTCGGACTTAACTCCGCAGGACATCGCTAATTCTTTTATCCGGATGAACAAAGCTGAAAATCTACTTCTGCGTCTCTCAAAAAACGCCTCTGGCGTTGTAAGGTTAAGCCTCACGGGTCATTAGTACCGGTTAGCTCAATGCATCGCTGCACTTACACATCCGGCCTATCAACGTCGTCGTCTTCAACGTCCCTTCAGGACTCTCA
>NZ_VWXC01000088.1:0-204 GCF_011752685.1 Candidatus Pantoea communis | reverse complement strand
CCGGTATCAGCGAGACACTCGTCAATGAGTTCAGGAGAAAGGAGATCGGAAAGCCCCGAGAATTCCTGAGGCGTAAACTTATGAACGATATCGAGAGCCTGACTGAGAAGCATAAAAAAATCCGTAATCCCTGAGAGATTACGGATTCTTGCAGAACTGCCGGATCGTTCAACCGATCATTTTTGTCTTAACTGATCGGCATTA
>NZ_VWXC01000087.1:0-214 GCF_011752685.1 Candidatus Pantoea communis | reverse complement strand
GCGTAATAGCTCACTGGTCGAGTCGGCCTGCGCGGAAGATGTAACGGGGCTAAACCATGCACCGAAGCTGCGGCAGCGACACTATGTGTTGTTGGGTAGGGGAGCGTTCTGTAAGCCGTTGAAGGTGAACTGTGAGGTTTGCTGGAGGTATCAGAAGTGCGAATGCTGACATAAGTAACGATAAAGCGGGTGAAAAGCCCGCTCGCCGGAAGAC
>NZ_VWXC01000086.1:0-217 GCF_011752685.1 Candidatus Pantoea communis | reverse complement strand
GAGTTTGAGATATTGCTCTTTAACAATCCGGAACAAGCTGAAAATTGAAACGACACGTCGTATTCATTCTCCGTAATAAGAATGAATAAACGATGTGTTCGAGTCTCTCAAATGCTTGCAGTCTGCATGCGTTGTAAAACGCCTGTGGGTTGTGAGGTTAAGCGACTAAGCGTACACGGTGGATGCCCTGGCAGTCAGAGGCGATGAAGGACGTGCT
>NZ_VWXC01000085.1:0-234 GCF_011752685.1 Candidatus Pantoea communis | reverse complement strand
CGCATGAGTGCGAATTTGGTAGGCCTGAGTGGACTTGAACCACCGACCTCACCCTTATCAGGGGTGCGCTCTAACCACCTGAGCTACAAGCCTGTAGAGGTTTTTTCTGCTCGTTACTTTTCTATCAGACAATCTGTGTGAGCACTTCGAAGGAAGGTATCTTCAGGTAAGGAGGTGATCCAACCGCAGGTTCCCCTACGGTTACCTTGTTACGACTTCACCCCAGTCATGAAT
>NZ_VWXC01000084.1:0-246 GCF_011752685.1 Candidatus Pantoea communis | reverse complement strand
CTGCTCCGATTAACGTTGAACAGGAACCCTTGGTCTTCCGGCGAGCGGGCTTTTCACCCGCTTTATCGTTACTTATGTCAGCATTCGCACTTCTGATACCTCCAGCATGCCTCACAGCACACCTTCAACGGCTTACAGAACGCTCCCCTACCCAACAACACATAGTGTCGCTGCCGCAGCTTCGGTGCATGGTTTAGCCCCGTTACATCTTCCGCGCAGGCCGACTCGACCAGTGAGCTATTACGC
>NZ_VWXC01000083.1:0-256 GCF_011752685.1 Candidatus Pantoea communis | reverse complement strand
CTGCTCCGATTAACGTTGAACAGGAACCCTTGGTCTTCCGGCGAGCGGGCTTTTCACCCGCTTTATCGTTACTTATGTCAGCATTCGCACTTCTGATACCTCCAGCATGCCTCACAGCACACCTTCACAGGCTTACAGAACGCTCCCCTACCCAACAACGCATAAGCGTCGCTGCCGCAGCTTCGGTGCATGGTTTAGCCCCGTTACATCTTCCGCGCAGGCCGACTCGACCAGTGAGCTATTACGCTTTCTTTAA
>NZ_VWXC01000082.1:0-305 GCF_011752685.1 Candidatus Pantoea communis | reverse complement strand
GCGAGGCTGAAAAGCGTAGTCGATGGGAAGCAGGTTAATATTCCTGCACTTGGTGTTACTGCGAAGGGGGGACGGAGAAGGCTAGGTTATCCGGGCGACGGTTGTCCCGGTTTAAGCATGTAGGCGGGAGTTTTAGGTAAATCCGGAACTCTTTTAACGCTGAGGTGTGATGACGAGTCACTACGGTGGTGAAGTAACTGATGCCCTGCTTCCAGGAAAAGCCTCTAAGCTCCAGGTAACACGAAATCGTACCCCAAACCGACACAGGTGGTCAGGTAGAGAATACCAAGGCGCTTGAGAGAACT
>NZ_VWXC01000081.1:0-315 GCF_011752685.1 Candidatus Pantoea communis | reverse complement strand
GTTGATAGGCCGGATGTGTAAGTGCAGCGATGCATTGAGCTAACCGGTACTAATGACCCGTGAGGCTTAACCTTACAACGCCAGAGGCGTTTTTGAGAGACGCAGAAGTAGATTTTCAGCTTTGTTCATCCGGATAAAAGAATTAGCGATGTCCTGCGGAGTTAAGTCCGAAGGATTTTGCGCTGAGGCAAGGCGCCGACCGAGACGGAACGAAGGAGCATACTGAGGTATGTGACTGAGTTACGCGAGGGAGAGCAACGCAGCATCAGCACAAAAGACACAGGACAGAGCACAGGAATTTGCCTGGCGGCTGTA
>NZ_VWXC01000080.1:0-315 GCF_011752685.1 Candidatus Pantoea communis | reverse complement strand
GCGAGGCTGAAAAGCGTAGTCGATGGGAAGCAGGTTAATATTCCTGCACTTGGTGTTACTGCGAAGGGGGGACGGAGAAGGCTAGGTTATCCGGGCGACGGTTGTCCCGGTTTAAGCATGTAGGCGGAGAGTTTAGGTAAATCCGGACTCTTTTAACGCTGAGGTGTGATGACGAGTCACTACGGTGATGAAGTAACTGATGCCCTGCTTCCAGGAAAAGCCTCTAAGCTCCAGGTAACACGAAATCGTACCCCAAACCGACACAGGTGGTCAGGTAGAGAATACCAAGGCGCTTGAGAGAACTCGGGTGAAGGA